>JACDEK010000106.1 GCA_013816445.1 Candidatus Saccharimonadota bacterium | reverse complement strand
TCACTCAACTATATTTTGCACTTTATCATTATAATTTTAGTCAGTATTGCATTTGGGTTATTGGCTAGTCATATTTTGTCTAGCTCTAATGCTTGGTTGGTCACTAGTCGGTATCAGCTAGTTTTTGCTCTGGCTTTTGTATGGCTTGGGGTTATTGTTTTGCTCTACGGTAAACATTGGCTACAGATAGGCTTGCTAGCCCGCAGTCACAATAAGAAACACCTACAACTACGTAGCTTCAAGCTAGTGTTTGCCATGCCACTCAGAAATTTCTTGATGAGTTTTTGGGGTGTATTTTGGCTTTTTATGGTGTATGGTTTGATCTTACTCACAGGCTGGCAGATTACTAATTATTTTGTATCTAGGTCCCAAGCACCAGTTATTGGATTGCTGATTATTGAAGCAGTTATGACGGTGACTTTATTGACTCTACTCCAGTATTTTCAACAAAACATGTGGGCCCGGCATTACTACTTTATCGCAAATCAAAGCAATGATAGGGCTGATTTACTCTATTCACAGCGAGAAAAGCCCGAGAGTCTTTGGCCATTTACTATGGTTATAGCTATAGCAGGCAGTATTTTACTTCTTTACGCTGTTTTAGTTATATTTTCAGCTTCACGTATGAGAGGTTACTTAGCAAATATTCATGCCTTATTACCAGATAGTGTACAGTTTGTTGTTCCTATTAAGAAATAAATGACTGTACGATACTACGATACATAGTATCTTGTTTTCTCTCGTGTTCGTTGTATTGACAAACATCGTAAGTAAGGTATATAATTACATCTAGTAGCCGCCGAAAGGCTTTTTTAGATTACAAAGATATATTTAGGAATTTCGCCATGAAAAAACTCACTGACTACATCAAAGCATCATATGCAGAATTGAAAAAAGTTATCTGGCCATCACGCAAGGTAGCTCTTCAATTAACGGCAATCGTTGTTGTTAGCGCGCTTCTAGTGGGAACATATCTGACGTTATTGGGCTTTGGCTTTCAAACTGCATTGCAGAAATTATTATTTAAGTCGTAAAAAAGGATTGATTTTAAGCAAATGAAACACGAAGAAAACGGTAAAAACTGGTACGTCATTCACACTTACTCAGGGTATGAAGATCAGGTAGCAGATCAGTTGGCTCTGCGAATTGAATCACTTGAGATGAAAGATAAAATCTTTGACGTTATTGTTCCAAAAGAAAATCAAATTGAGATCAAGAATGGTCGTCGTAAGGTAGTTGAGCGTAAGATATTTCCTGGATACATTATGGTACAGATGATTGTGACAGAAGATAGTTGGTTTGTGGTGCGTAATACACCAAATGTAACCGGTTTTGTTGGTACCACCACCACACCATCACCGTTATCAGAAGATGAAGTACGAGCAATTCAAAAACGTATGGGTGTTGATGAGCCAAAATACCACATTGACTTCAGTATTGGTGAGCTCGTAAATATTACCGATGGTCCCTTCAAAGGATTTGATGGTACTGTTAGTGAAATAGATGAGCAAAAAGGTAAAATCAAAGTACTTGTCAGTATGTTTGGCCGTGAAACACCTGTTGAGTTAGATTCATTGCAAGTTAAGAAATTATAATAAAATAAGTGGGACCTGCATTAATTGCAGGGTTAGTACCACAAAGGAGATAGTATGGCAGAAGCAAAAAAAGCAGTCGCAAAAGTAAAGATGGTTATTCCGGGCGGAGGAGCATCACCAGCTCCACCAGTTGGATCATCTCTTGGGCAACACGGTGTAAACATGATGGATTTTATCAATCCATTCAATGAGCAAACCCAAGACCGCAAGGGTAAACCAACACCAGTTACGGTGTATATTTATGAAGATAAAAGTATGAACTTCATTATTAAAGGTACACCAGCAAAAACTCTTATCAAAGAAGCTATGAAGCTCAAAAAAGGCTCAGGAGTTCCTAATAAAGATAAGGTTGGTACATTGAGTGATGTTTTACTTACACAAATAGCTGAAGAAAAAATGTCTGATTTGAATGCCAACGACATTACAGCCGCAAAGAAAATTATTGCTGGCACAGCACGTTCTATGGGAGTTGAAGTAGAAAAGAAATAATAAACGAGTGGGACCCGCTAAAACGGGGCTAGTACCACAAAGGAGATAAATATGGCAAAAGCAGAGAAAATTGAAAAAGAAGTAATCGAGAAAGACGAATCTGTAGAATCAGTGACTGAAGCAGTAGAAGAAAAGACCAAGAAGCCTGCAAAGACTACAGATAAAGTTACCAAAGCGGGTAAGCACAGCAAAAAATCTCTTGAACTTGATGCAGCCAAAGAAGAAAAAGAAGCGCGCAAGCTTGAAAAAGAAACTGAAGAAGACAAGCCTAAAGTTGTGCAAAAACCACGGGTTATAAAGTACTCAAAAAACCAAAAAGCTGCTCGTGAGTTAGTAGAATCCGGTAAGCTATACA
>JACDEK010000044.1 GCA_013816445.1 Candidatus Saccharimonadota bacterium | reverse complement strand
ATTGCCAAAGCGTTAAAATTACGCGACAAGGTATCACCAAGTACTGTAATGATTGGTAATGGTGATGTAATGAGCCTTGAGCAAGGGAGAAAGCTAGCCAAAGAGAGTGGAGTTGATGGCATTATGATTGGGCGTGGAATATTTCATAATTTTTTTGTATTTGATGAATCTCAGACTCAGCGTGATTTGCATATAATGTTACCAATCTTGCGCGAACATATTATCTTGCATCAAGAAACCTGGGAAGGGGCAAAGTTTGAGCCACTCAAGAAATTTGTAAAAATGTACATTAATGGTTTTGATGGAGCATCTGATGTACGGGCTATAATGATGCAAACAAAAAGCCATACAGAACTCTTAGAAATTATTGACATCATAACCAAAAATGCTATAGGATAGGTTAGATTTATCTCTATGAACCTACAACCTAAAGAATGGAGCTGTGGTGCCTACACAAGTCAGCTTTGTAGTTGATGATTCAGAAATATGTGCGATGGAGCTTCTTACTAAGATACAGCACTTAAAGAAAGTATCTTTTCGCGGTATGACAGATATTTCAATCAAGATCCTAAGCGACCCTGCTTGCACTCCAGGCATCGAGTCTCTATTAGAAAAAGATGTTGAATTACTACAAAAACCTATCCAAGAACTATGTCTAAGTAGACGTACACTCAATTGTCTACAGCATGCACTTCTTAGTAATGTTAATGGTGTGCCAGAACGTAGAGAAGATTGTGATATCTCCACTATTGGTCAACTTATACAGAAGACTAGACGAGAAATTTTGGCATACTTTGACATTGGTCCTGGGCGAGCTGATGAGGTTGAAGCAAACCTAGCTCAGCTAGGATTGGTGCTCAAGCAAGAAAACCCCACCTGAATTGGTGGGGTATTTTAATCTATGGCAATGTGATTCCTCTAGAACGACAGATGTTAGATATCATCACTCTTAGCTGACGCTGTGCATCAGCTAGATTATGATTTCTAATGATTCTCGGCCATTCAGACAAGATTGTCTCGGCTTCATACTCTATACGTGCTTTTCTTTCTATGATCTCAGCTTCTAATTCATCACCACGCCCGCGAAGTCTATTGAGGCAAGTTTCAACGATAGGGTCGGCTGGTAGAATGCCAACTAAAATAACGTCAGGACGATCTTTGAGCGACAGAGCGCCATTTACATCAATGTCAGTAATTAAAACCTTTCCAGCCGCTGGCTTTGCCAGGCCATAGAGATTACTAAAGTGCTCATTGTATTCAAGCAATTGACCTGACTGCCAGCCCTTGCTGAAATCATGCTTGGTTACATGCACGTATTCGCCCGGTTGATCACGTGGCTTTGGCTCACGCGTTGTCCAGCTTGGTGCTATCTCAAGCCCACTGCCTTTTGCAACACTGGCTTTGCCGGTTCCACTTGGCCCAGAAAGAATAAAGATAAGCCCGGTCATGGTACTTCCTTTCATCAAGAGAAAAGGATATGAGTATTAAATAGCATATTACTGTTTATTTCAAGCATATCTTCTGTATATTAAGAACTTAGTTAGGTATGATACAATTTAACCTATAAACAGGAAATTTATTAGTTGAGTAAAGCCAGTCATAAAAAACACGAAGCCAAAAAACATAATAATCAACACCAACATGCTCAAAAAGTTGTGCATATTCCTGAAGATGATGTCTTCACTCAACACCGTTTTGGTAGTGAAGTATTGATTGGATTGATTATCTTTGCACTTGGATTGTTTTTTATGGTGCCGCTGTACTCTGCCTCAACTGTGGTGCTTCAGTTTGTGTTACTTGCCGTATTTATGCTTGCTGTGTTTGCATTTATTGTTGTGCACTGGCGTAAGCTCAAACAGCAAAAAAATCACCCCGAAATGCCCTTAGTGGAAAGATTTATGTATTTATCGGTTGTCAGTATCTTGGCAATCGCCATTACTATACAAGCATTAACACGTACACTCGATCTGTGGCTGGTGGCAATTCTCGTGATTGTAGTACTTTTAAAAGTACTATTAACGTCTCGACTCTCTGGAAAATAAGCTTTGAAGAAAGTACTCATTATTTTTGTAGTTATACTTGGTATCGGCTTGCTTGCTGGAGGCGGCTACTTTGGTTATAAGAAGTGGGTTGTGAAAAAAAATCCCCAAGCTACTCAGCAAGCCAGTCAGCAACAAAATTCAGCCGAACCAAATCAAGAAAAGGTAGTAAAAAGACAAGGAACTTATGAGCAGTATGATCCTGCAAAATTTATTTTAGCAACTGATGGTAAAGTGGTATTGTTTTTTAATGCAAAATGGTCGGCTACTAGTAAACAATTAGATAAAGATTTTAAGAATACTAAGTTGCCTGATAATTTTACAGTAATGAGTGTTGATTATGATAAAAATGCTTTATTACGTAAGAAATATACTGTTCCATTTGAGAATACTTTTGTTCAAGTAGATGCTCAGGGCACAATGATTAATCGCTGGTCTGGGTCAGAAGATGTGAGTGAAGTGATTGCCCTAACCAAATAACTTTGTAAAGAGAGTATAATTGTGAGTATAAATAAGCGGAGGTTATAATGGCAGAGATTAAGCAAACAGAAAAATTTGAAGGAGCAAGTGCACAGCAGGTCTATGACGCGCTAATGAGTAGTAAACAACATGCTGAATTTACTGGAGCAGCCGCCAATATAGATAATACTGTAGGTGGTAAGATTACGGCCTGGGACGAATATATTGAGGGTGAAAATATTGTGCTTGAGCCAGGTACAAAAATTGTCCAAAAGTGGCGAGCTAGTGATTGGCCAGAAGGTGAGTGGTCTGAGGCTACTTTTGAACTGAAAGATGTAGATGATGACTGTGAATTAGTATTTACACAAGTCCGTGTGCCTGAGAGTATGGTAAAAGATGTAGAGCAAGGGTGGGTTGATTATTATTGGAAACCCCTCAAAAAGTATCTAGCTAAAAAATGAAAGTCATAGTTTTTTCTTCACTTGTTATCTCTTATTGTTGCCTATGGTAGTGTAATGTTTGTAGATTTTTATGGTTTACTGTGGGCATTTGGTAAAAAAACCAAAAGTCAGATGATTGATGTGAGCGGAGTTGCTCAGAAACTCATCTGGGCAGGGCTGGCTGGTTTAATACTAACTGGTATTGTATTGCGCCCCGATATAACTAATCCACTTGTACGTATAAAAATGCTGTTTGTGCTAATTATAATATATAATGGCTTGAATCTTCACTACGTAAGAAAAGCGATGATGCAGCAAAAAGTACAAAAATTTAGTGGGCTTTCAAAGAAGTTGGCTATTTGGTCACTACTGTCTATTACTCTTTCACAAGTTGCCTGGCTTGGTGCTATGATACTAGGTCTTATAATTGGTGTTTAAAAATAAACATTAAAAAACCGCTTACAAGAGTATTGTAAGCGGTAAGGTATTTTAGGCTGCAGTTAGCAGTGTACCAACCGGCTGGCGCAGAATGATTTTCTCGAGATTACCGTGACCCATCAGGTCGTAGGCAATCACGGGGAGACCGTTATCGTGCGCCAAGCTATGTGCGGTGGTGTCAAAGGCACCTAATTCGTTCATGATGGCAAACATGTGGGTTGTTTCATCAATGAGAGTGGCATTTGGGTCAAGCTTGGGGTCTGCAGTGTACAGGCCTTCAATGTCATTTTTACCTGCACACACCACTTGGGCATCAACTTCGATGGCTCGAAGAATTGCAGTGGTGTCGGTTGTGAAGTATGCGTGTCCTGTGCCAGCCGCAAAGATCACTACCCGGCCCTTTTCAAGATGCCGTTTGGCGCGGTCGATAATAACTGGCTCGCATACCTCATCCATCTTGATAGCACTTTGTACTCGCGTATCTTGGTCGAGGCGTTGCAGTGTGTCTTTGAAAGCCAGAGAATTGATGACGGTCGCGAGCATGCCCATGTAGTCAGCTCTGACTCGGTTCATGCCAGACATCGCACCCTTGGCCCCGCGCCAAAAGTTACCACCACCAATGACAATGGCAACCTCGGTGTTGTATTTCTTGCGCAACTCAACCACCTCTGTAGCAAGAAATAACAATGTCTCGTAGTTGAGCCCCATGCGTCGCTTTGCAAGTGTGAGCGAGATTCTTGCCGCGAGCTGTTTGAATTGCTCGTCGGTGGCCGTTGGTGAAAGCACTTCGCTGATGATCGTCATGATCTCTTGTACAAGATCATCATTATCTTGCGCCAGAGCTTCACCTGACAGTTTGAGCAAAATTCTCGAGAATTTTTCCTCGGTTTGTAACGTACTTGTCACGATTCTCCTCAGATTCGTTTTGGATAGACACTGATACTGTTTTTATCATAAATAGCGGTATTTTGCAAGTAAGCATTTAGCGCTAATGCTAGAAAAATACTAATTTTTCAGATATAATTTTACTTAATGAGCTCAACTATATCTGTTTTACTGTATTATAAATTTGTAAATATCAAAGACCCGGTCTTTGAGGTTTTGCAGCACAAGCTAGTATGTGATGGCATTGGCTTGAAAGGCCGTATATTGATTGCCGAAGAGGGTATAAATGGTACGGTAGCTGGCACTAGTGCTCAACTCAAACAATATACAAGCTATATGGATGCTCATCCGTTATTTTCTGACATTGTTTTTAAACGCAGCTCGGCAGGTAAAATGCCATTTCCAAAAATGATTGTTAAGTATCGATCTGAGATTGTAACACTCGGTAAAAAAGTAGATATGAAAAAAACTGGTAAATATCTAAAGCCCCAAGAACTTCATGAGTTATTTGAGAACAATAAAGATATGGTTGTAGTAGATATGCGTAATAATTACGAGTATGAGGTAGGGAGGTTTGAAGGAGCAGTACAGCCAGACACTACTAAGTTTTTTGAGCTGCCAGAAAAAGTTAAGAATCTTAAAATAAATAAAGATAAGAAGGTGGTGACATATTGTACTGGTGGTATTAGGTGTGAAAAGGCCACAGCCTTGCTTGCTGAAGAGGGTTTTGAAGATGTATATCAGCTTGAAGGCGGCATTGTAAAATACTTAGAGCAGTACCCTGATGGTCACTTTGTGGGTAAAAACTTTGTTTTTGATGACAGAATGGTTACAAATACCGACACACCTTCTGGTCAGAATGTTCTAGGTACATGTGCGCACTGTCATACATCTAGTGATCGCTATATAGATTGTACTAAGCCAGATTGTCACCAGTTATTTATTTGCTGCAAAGACTGTGAAAAATTACATGCCGGCCTTTGCCCGGTTGCTGTTAAGGAGCTTGCAAAGAAATAATGGCAATTATTAAGAAAAAAATATGGCCTGAATCATTTCAGCTTATTCGAGATGGACGAAAAACATACGACCTTCGACTTGCTGACTGGAAAATTACGGAAGGCGATACTCTCATTTTTCAAGAATGGGATCCAGATATAAGAGAATACACCGGTAGGGAAACAACAAAAACGGTTGGATATATTGGTAAAACTAAAGATTCAGTTTATTGGAGTAAAAAAGATATCGATACACACGGCTTTCAGGTAATTTCACTTCTGGAGTAGCTTTTTGAGTTCTTCGCGAGTAACGGTGCGGTCGTCCCACTTTATTGACGTGCCACCCGTAAGCATCATAAGCTGGTCAGCTCCTTTGCAAGCAATAAACACAATATCATCTGGCTGAGCGAGTTCTAGGGCTTTATGTATACCTTGGCGTCTATCTTGAATAAGCCACAGGTTCTTACCACGTTTCTTGCCAGATTCTTCGGCACCAACTGCAATATCTTCTATGATCTGCATAGGGTCGTCATCGTATGGGTCATCGTCAGTAACTATAATTTGATCTGCAAGCTTTCCGGTAATTTTACCGAGCTCAGCTCGCTTTTCGCTATCGCGCCCACCACCTTGACCTCCAAAGAGTACAATCATTTTATTATCTTTTTGTAATAAATCTTGGCCGGTTTTCATAAGTGCTGTCATACCAGCTGGCTCGTGAGCATAGTCAACAAAGACAGTAAAGCTTTGACCCTCGTCGATTGGCTCCATGCGTCCAGGGATGGTTTTGATCTGATTAAGCCCGGCTTGAATGTGTTTATCGCTAATACCAAGAGTAGATGCGGCCGCAACCACACCTGCAGAATTGATAGCATTTACCTCTCCGACTAAATTAATATGGTAGGTTGTTTGATTAATATCAAACTGAGTACCGTGAGTGTTCACAGTAATATTTTTGGCCCAAAAATCACTGGGCCTTTTGGTACTGAACGTAACTTTTCTATCGACAGCAAAGCTCATATAAGCCTCTGCATCTGGCTGATCACTATTGGCAACTATAACTTTTTCAATAATTTTGCCCATTATGAGCTTACGTCTTGCTTTGCTGGTAGCACTAAATACTCTTTTGTTGTGCTGATGTAAAACCGTCATGCTGTTTCGGTGCGCTGCCATAATTTCTCTTTCTACATTTGTAAAAACCAGCATATCAAAGTTTATCCCAACGTGACGCCACTGAGTTTGGCCTTCCGATGGAACCTCCATAACCACATGCGTACAGCCAGCCTTTTTCATCTGAGAAAGAATTTTTTGTAAACGTGGCGCGCCTGGCATGGTCATATGCCACTTATTGAGCTCTTCTTTTTCGCCGATTCTAATATTGGCCGTACCTATCTGACCGGCTTTAATACCTGTGGCATGTAGTACACTCCATAGTAAATTTGCACTGGTTGTTTTGCCTTTGCTACCAACAAATCCGATTATGACCATACTATCTGCTGGGTTACCATTTTTGCGAGCTGCACGAATCGCCTCTGGAAAATGATAGCTATCAAGAAGGCTCTTGGGTAGTATTTTTCGCACACCATGCTTAATTAGTTTCATTGCTATATTTTACCACTGCTTTGAATATTAATGATATTTTTACTCAATTAAGCGTAGCCATTTTGTAATGGTATTGGTATACTATTCCTATAGGAAAATATGCAAGACTCACAAGATAACACTTTTCCAATTCCAGGCGCAGATAATACTGCCAATCAACAAGTAGGGGGGTCTGATGTACAACCGGGTGCTAGCGCACAACCGGG
>JACDEK010000105.1 GCA_013816445.1 Candidatus Saccharimonadota bacterium | reverse complement strand
GGGCAAGGGCGCCTTGAGTTTTCTTAGATGGTTGTGCAATGAACGCTACTAAGAAGTACATCACCGCACCAAAGATGCCAAGTAAAACATACCAAAACATCACCGCAAAAACATGATGTAATGCATGGTAAAAGATGGCACTAGATATAGCACGCACTTTTGCGTGTGAGGTATCAGGTACTGGCTCTTCTAAAACTTTACTTGCAGCAACGTCAGCTTCATTTTTTGGTTCTTTACCAGCGGATTGCGCTTTAATGAACTGCTCACCGAGACGACCATCCAAGCAATAGAATAATACGATTAAGCTATATAAGAAGCTAGTAACCCAGAAGCCACTTAAAAGAAGGCCAACGAACATCGCCGCAAATGCCAATGGCACTACTATGACGAATACTCCAGCTACGCCATTCATCAATTGTTTCGGTACATATTGCTTTAAAATATCTTGATATGGGGTGAACCAATCATACTGCGATAATGAAAAATTAAAATTCATATAGCGCTGTATGCCTAAACATGTCAGCAAAATAAGTAGCTTCATAGTCGTTCCTTAACTTCAAATGCCGTGCAGATCATTCTGCTTTGGCATTATATTGAATTGCCGTTTATTCAAGGATGCTAAATCCTAGAATAAGCCTGTATCAAATTGTGGCCAATAACGGCCAACTGATTTGTACACATTTCATTATAGTTCAAGGTTTTTATTCCTGCCAGTTATTAATTTTAAATTTGACAAGTTGGTTATCATGTACTATTAATGTTTTAATGTTTAATTAATCAAGGAGATATGCAAATGACTAAAGGACGTAAACCAGGCCCTAAGAAAGCCTCGAGACCACAGGTTAAACGTAAGAAGCCAGAATCTAATTTGGAGTTTGTGGAGAAGAAGCTAGCTAAGGCATCTAAATCTACTCGAGATGTGTTAGCTAAGAAGTATGTTGACTTAAAGAAGACGCTTGAGTCTCTTAAAAAAATGGTAGTTAAGTTAGCTGATGAGCACATGTCTACGAATTTTGCTGCGAAGAAAAAATCAACAGCTAAGAAAACTCGCCGTACACCTGCCAAAGCAGCAGTAAAGTCTAAAGCTAAAACTAAAACTAAAGTTACAGTGAAGGCTAAGCCAAAAGCTAAAGCTGAAACTAAAGTGAAAGTTACTGTGAAGGCTAAGCCAAAAGCTAAGGCTAAAGCTAAAGTTGCGAAATCAAAATCTAAATCCAAAATGTAATTTTACCCTAGAGGAAATCCACCGGTATTTTCAGAATACCGGTGGGTTTTCTTCATTGCCAACTCGTAACTATTCAGCACTAGATACTAACGTCCATATTTTGCCAATCTCGCGCGAATTATAAAGGCGTGTTATACGCCTTTATAATCACATAGACCGAAGGTAAAGTAATTATAAAGGCGTGTTATACGCCTTCATAATCGCATTCGACCGAAGGTAAAGTAATTATAAAGGCGTGTACACGTCTGAAGGTGCTGAATAGTTACGACAACTCTTGCTTTTTCAAAATTGTACTATACTAAAAATAACATTAATTACGGGAGAGATTGAATGAAGCAGTTATTAAGAAATGCTTTAGTATTTTTTGTGAGTCTGTGCTTAGTTGGCGCGGCGGCGGCAAAGAATATTAAAGTTGTTTGTCACAATGACATCAAACACGATAAAGCCAAATTAATCAAAGCAATGAAAATTGCCAGGCCTGGCGATAAGCTGGTGATTATTGGTGTTTGTCAGCCTAGAGGTGTTGCCCTACAAGCTCGTAAGGCTTATGCACCTAGTTTGACACGGGTGGAAGTGATTACTACCTCAGATCCACATCGATATCGTAATATACGTTTTGATTCAGATGTTCAGTATGATCGTAGCTATGATGTTCTCATTGTGCCCGGTATCAGGACGCAAGATAATTTTCAGCGCAATCAGGGTGGTACAGTACGCGTTAATAATGTGGTAGCTCCGCAAACCAGACCTGCTGCTGTAGCGCCTGCAAGTCGGTCAGTAGGTCAACCAGCAACTCGGGCTACAACTCAACCAGCAACTCGAGCTACAACTCGGCCAGCAACTAGATCGGCAGCGCCAGCTGCAAAATCTGCTAGTAAGCCTGCAGCCGCTGCTGAAAAGAAAATAGAAGCTAAAGCTAAAGAAGAAGACAAGAAGGACGAAGCTAAAGACGCTAAAGCTGAAGCAGCTAAAGCTACGAAGAACTTAAAGACGCTAAAGCTGATGAAGCTAAAGCTAACGAAGAACTTAAAGACGCCAAAGCTGAAGAAGCTAAAGCTAACGAAGAAGCTAAAGACGCTAAAGATGAAGAAGCTAAAGCTAACGAAGAAGCTAAAGACGCTAAAGATGAAGCGGATAAAGCTAACGAAGAGGCAAAAGATGCTGAAAAAGCTGCTGACCAAGAAGTAGCACCTGCTGAAGAAGCGGCGCCTGCTGAAGCAGCAC
>JACDEK010000043.1 GCA_013816445.1 Candidatus Saccharimonadota bacterium | reverse complement strand
GCCGAAACGTCTGCACAGAATTTAATTACTTCAATTAAAGAGCATAGTAGTGCTACATTAGCCCGATTTATCTATGCATTAGGTATTCGCCATGTAGGCGCCAAGACTGCCAGCGATATTGCAGTGTATTTTGAGAGCCTAGACAAGTTTTTGACTGCTAAACCTGAGGTGTTTGATAGTATCGACGGAATTGGTGAAGTTGTGAGCAAAAGCGTAATAGATTGGTTAAGTAACAAAACGAATCAAGAATTTGTTCAATCACTCGTATCTGCAGGTGTGCAGGTGCAGAAAGAGGCTGCTAAAAAAACTGGTAAATTCACCGGCACCACCTGGGTATTTACCGGTACTATGGAGGCTATGAGCCGTACAGAGGCGGGCGCAAAAGTCACTCAGCTTGGTGCAGATGTGGTAAATTCTGTCAGCAAAAATACTAGCTACGTTGTTGTTGGTGCTGAGCCGGGGAGTAAATACGATAAGGCTCAGAAGCTTGAAGTTACAATATTAAGTGAAAAAGAATTTTTGGAGAAAATAATATGAGCAATAAGATTTTAGTTACAGACTCGCTATTTATTAAAGCCAAACATATTAAGAAACTCGAAGTAGCTGGTTATGTAGTTGAGAGACTCGACAAGCCTAATGCGACTGAAGATGAATTGTGCGAAGCAGTGAAAGGCAAAGTTGGTTATATATTAGGGGGGGTCGAGAAGGTAACTGACAAAGTTATTAACTGCGCTGACGAGTTAAAGACAATTATATTCACGGGCACCGGATGGACTGGGTTTATACCAGGACACGAGCTTGCAACAGAAAAGGGCATCGCAATTGGCGCAGCACTACATTTAAATGCGCATGCCGTAGCCGAATTTGGTTTTGCTATGACGTTACTAATGTCTAGGGACATGATAGATATTGCTCGTGCGGCTCCAAAATATTCGAAACCACTCAATCGCTATCAGGGCTGTCTGTCGGAATAATTAGCTTGGGGCATATTGGTAATAAATATGCTCAAATGGCAAAAGGTCTAGGGGTAAGTAAACTTTTCTACCACAGTCGTACAAAAAAACCGGATATAGAATTAGATACAGGAATTATTTACAAAGAAAAGCAAGCTATCTTTGAAGACTGTGATGTTATCTTTGTATCTGTGCCGATTGGCCCGGGCAAAGGCTTTATTGCCAAAGAACAAATATACGGACTAAAGAAAGGCTCATTACTTATATCAATTTCAGATCCTTTGCTTTTTGATATTGATGCTTTGTATGAAAGGCTAAAATCTGGAGATATTCGTGGAGCATTTGACGAAAATATAAACGATGAACGTTTGCGAAAACTCCCTCTTGGGGTTTGGTATACTCCCAACGAATCAAGTGCTTTCAATACAGGTAAAACTATCGAAGATGTAAGCAATAGCAGTGTAGATACCTTACTCAACTTACTTACGAACGGCAAAGACAAATACAGAGTCAACTAATCATACGTGCTACAATGAAGTCTATGAACCGTAAGCGAAATACCCTCTACTGTTTTAGCCCGCCTGTCATGATTCTCACAATGATTATCGAGGTAGCACTAGCAATCTACGCACTCGTTCGGTTCAAACACACTTTGCTGCGCAATCTGGCCATTGCCACATTTTTACTACTAGCGTTCTTCCAGTTTGCTGAGTTTCAGGTTTGCGCAAATACACTTGGCAATCCCGAGCTATGGTCGCGGTTTGGGTACGCAGCTATAACCTTACTCCCTGTACTGGGAGTGCATGTAATATCTTCGATTAGTCACCGCCATAATCGCCAGCTTCTCATAGCTCTGTATAGTATTTCTATCGCATTTGCCCTGTTTTTTATATCTACTCCAGATGCAATCGGCATGACACGTTGTACCGGTCGTTACGTATTATTTTCACTGCAGCCGGCGATTGCATCGATGTATTATCTTTTCTATAGCACAGTTTTACTTATAGGTACTGGCTTGGCAATAGTGAATTTTAGAAATGAGAAAAGACAAAATATTCGCCACGCCTATATTTGGTTTGTTGTAGGTAGCCTCGCATTCTGTCTACCTACCGGCATAATCTACATACTTAGACCGAGTAGTCTAGATAGTTTGCCTTCAATAATGTGCGGTTTTGCTGTGCTCTTCGCATTTGTTCTAGGGCTGAGAGTCTTGCCTCTGGTAGGCAAACAAAATACTCCTGTACGCAATAAAACAAGGTAACAATGCTTGCAACACTATCTAGAAAGGAGCAAAGAGAGAAACTTGTATAGTATATACTAATTGGGCTCACATACTTTTTATGCTTGTAAGACCCCAGGGGTGTTGCGGTATACTAGCAAAGTAAAGGAACGCACGGGGGAGCGTTCCTTTACGCTTTTTATCTCTCATTTTTTAAGCAATAATTCGAATGATTTCATATTTTCAGGTATAATGTACTCCATATGGCAACACTGTCTCCCAAACAAATTGAACAAGTAGCTCGACTAGCACGAATAGAGGTATCACCCCAAAAACTACCCAAAGTTGCTAATGAAGTTAACTCAATAGTATGCTTTGTAGATAGTTTGCAGGTTGTAGACACAACAGGCATTGTTGTTACCTCGCAGGTAACTGGTTTGCAAGATGTGTGGCGCGAAGATGTAGTAAAAGACTGTCAAATATCTCGAGATGATCTCTTAGCGAATGCCCCAGAAGTACAAGACGGCTATATTAAAGTGAAAAAAGTACTCTAATGGCAGATCTGGCTTATCTTTCAATTGCGCAAGCCCATGAGGCGTTACAGTCGGGCAAAGTTACCTGTGTCGAACTCACTCAGTACTATCTAGACCGCATAAAAAAGCACGACGAGTCTATTGGTGCAGTACTGACGCTATGCAGCGACACAGCTCTAGAAGCTGCCCAAAAAGTCGATGAAAAAATTCAAGCGGGTAAAGACATGGGTTTGCTTGAAGGTATACCGTACACTGCCAAAGATATGTTTTTGACGGCTGGAGTACGCACTACTGCAGCCAGCAAGATACTAGATGCATTTATTCCACCGTACTCAGCAACTGTGATAGATAAGCTTAATTCAGCTGGCGCTATTTTGATTGCAAAAGTTAATCAAGATGAATTTGCCCATGGTGGTAGTACAGAAAACTCAGCTTACCAAATAACTCATAATCCCTGGAATACTGAGTATGTTCCCGGTGGAAGTAGTGGCGGTAGTGCAGCTGCAGTAGCTGCTGACTTTGGTATATTCAGTCTTGGCACTGATACGGGGGGTTCTATTCGTCAACCAGCTGCGTATTGTGGTGTGACAGGTTTAAAGCCTACTTATGGTCTTGTGAGTCGCTATGGTGTGGTGGCAATGGCTAGTAGCTTTGACTGTATTGGGCCAATTACGCGGAGTGCTGAAGATGCCACTCTGGTTCTAAATGCTATTCAGGGTCGAGATGTAATGGATTCTACTACAATAGAATCAACAGAAAATCATCAATCAAGTAAAGATCTAAAAATTGGTGTCGTAAAAGAACTAATGAATGACAGTAGATATTCTGAAGCTCTCAAAGCCATTAATGGATTAGGTAAGAAAAATGACGTTACTTTACCAGATGGTGATATGGCTCTGGCAGTATATTATGTGTTAGTGTCTTCAGAAATCAGTTCTAACTTAGAGCGCTATGATGGTATTAGATATGGTAGTCGCAATGATTCAGCAACAAATCTTGAACAAACGTATAGTCTTACCCGAGCAGAATTTTTGGGACCTGAGGTGCAACGGAGAATTCTAACAGGTACCTATGCACTCTCTAGTGGGTATTATGATGCGTATTATAAGAAAGCTATGCAGGTTCGTACGCTAATTACTCAGGAGTTTGCCCAAATTTTTGCAGACTGTGATGTGATAGTTACCCCAACTACACTTGAGCCAGCTTTTAAAATTGGTTCTAAGTCAGACCCAGTTGAGATGTATAAAACTGATATTTTGACCGTTTCTGCTAATCTAGCTGGCGTGCCAGCCATTAGTATCCCGGCTGGTATAGATGAGAAAACTGGGCTACCACTTGGCTTACAGATAATTGCTGCCCAGGGTAATGATGCTCAAGTATTAGCAGTCGCCGAGGCTTTTCAAAAGACAACAGAGTGGCATAAAAAAGTAGAGGAGATAATACAATGATAAATTCAGCAGTTTCAGGAATAGTAGCAGTGCTTGTGATAAGTGCGTTAATATATTTTTTACTCAAGCAAAAAGCTAAGGGTAATGGCAAGAAACGATCATACGACCCCCAGCAAATTGATCGCTCAGGAGAAACCAAGGCAAGTAGTGGAGTTAATATTGAACTCGTACAAAACAAATGGCGTGAGATTACGGCTATGCAGTCTAGCGGGCCTTCTGGCCTAAAGAACGCTCTCAGTGAAGCTGATAAATTACTTGATTATGTAATGATTCAAAAAGGTTTTGTAGGAGACACTATGGGTGATCGTTTGAATAGCGGCGGCTCGGCTTTTAGTAACCTTAATGCTATTTGGGGTGCGCATAAACTCCGCAATCAACTTGCCCACGAGATAGAACACGATATGGTAGCTACCCAAGTTAAGCAGGCTATTGCCGATTTAGGCCAAGGCATTAAAGATTTGGGAGTGAGTCTATGAAGGACAAAAACAATGAAGCTTTTGGGTTGCAAGATTTACGATACAATCCAGACCAACAACAACAGGTTGTACTAGCCCGCCAGGCAGAACTACAAGAAGCTGGGTTTAACCAAGAATTTATTGATCAGTATAGAGGTAACACATTGGTTGGTGCTAATATTTCAGTAAGAGAGAGACTTAATAATCTCGCTCAACTGGGTTTTAGTAACCCAGTTGCCTTAATTGAAAAACACCCCTCGATACTAAGCTATGCTCCCGAAAGTATCCAGGCCAAATTAGATAGTCTAACCAACCAGCAGTTTAGTAACCCAGTTGCCTTAATTGAAAAACACCCCTCGATACTAAGCTATGCTCCCGAAAGTATCCAGGCCAAATTAGATAGTCTAACCAACCAGCAGTTTAGTAACCCAGTTGCCTTAATTGAAAAACACCCCTCGATACTAGGCTATGCTCCCGAAAATATTACTAGACGAGTTAAATTATTTACTAAACTTGTAAAGCTTTTTGATTCTCCAATTAACCAGGTAGAGCTAATGGAAGCCGTAACTGGCCTGTTTAGCACTAAAATAGATAAGTTAATAGTACTAACTCGGATAGTTAGAAATAGCCTCCAAACAGCCAGTGATACTGATCGTAAACTTATTCATGATATTCTCTTTGCGAACTTAGAAGATGTTTTATTAGGGCTCGAAACGCTGGGTGTAGAACAGAACGAAAGGTTGCCAAACTATACCATTCAACAATTAGTTGCTCGGGCTAAAGAAGTAAAAAAACAAGAGCTTAGTAAGGATACAAAAAAAATGCTTATTAAACATGCCGAATTTATCGACTTAAAAGTTAAAAAGAGGTATTTTAAAGGTTATCCGCTAAAACAAAGACCAGGGCCGAGCCATGAATAAATACTTGCCTACTATCGGTATAGAAATACACACGCAGCTTGCAACAAAAAGTAAGATGTTTTGTGGGTGTGATAATGATAGTAAAACTGCAGAGCCAAATACAAATGTCTGCCCGGTTTGCTTAGCGCTACCCGGTGCATTACCCGTTATCAATAAAGGTGCTGTTGAGCTGGCAATTAAACTCGGCCACGGCTTAAATGCAAAGATAGCCACACATACTAGCTTTGATAGAAAAAACTATTTCTACCCAGATTCACCAAAAGGCTATCAAATTACGCAAATGGATGAGCCAATTATTCAGCAGGGTTTTGTAGAGATATTGATTGAAGGAGAGTTTAAAAAGATTGGTGTACATCATGCTCATCTAGAAGAAGATGCAGGTAAATCTACTCATCCAGCTGGCGCTAGTTATAGCCTGGTAGATTTTAATCGTGCCGGTACTCCACTTGTAGAAATTGTTTCAGACCCCGATATGCATACGCCAACTGAAGCAAAGCGGTATTTGCAAGAAGTGTACAATATCGCTACAACCCTGGGCATAACCCATGGCGATATGGAGCATGGTAATTTTAAGTTTGATTTAAATATATCTGTCAGCGATACAGACAAGTTAGGCACGCGTACTGAACTCAAAAATCTTAATTCATTTCGTAATGCCGAGAGGGCTTTAAAATATGAAATTCAACGGCAAATTGATTTGCTTGAGGATGGTGAAGAGATTACTCAAGAAACCCGTGGCTGGAATGATAGTAAAGGTATAACGGTGAGTCAAAGAGGTAAAGAACATGCTCATGATTATCGGTATTTTCCTGAGCCAGATTTACCTCCCCTTGAGCTACAGGTTGATTTTATTACAACTATTCAAAAATCAGTATCAAGTGTAGTCTTGCCAATTATAGTGCGTCGAGAGCTCAGCGAGCTTGGTTTGACCTCTAATGAACAAGACATTTTGATTGGGCAAGCCAAGACCCGTGATATTTTTAATGATACAACCAAAATCTTACAACCAAAACTCCATAAAAAAGCTGTTAATTGGCTGGTGGGAGATTATCAAGCTTGGATGACAGAAAATAGTGAGGCAAAATCTCAGTTAACCGCTGAGAATCTAACAGATTTAATTGAGCTAGTTGAGGCTGATAGTATTTCTTCTAAAACCGCCAAAGAGATTTTTGGTGAAGTAGTGCTTGGTGCAGACCCAAATAAATTAATTGCAGATAAAGGTCTTACACAGGTATCTGACGATACTGAGCTCAAAAAAATTATCTCAGAGCTTATTACACAAAACCCTCAAGCAGTTGCTGATTATCAATCTGGCAATGCAAAGGCAGCAGGCTTTTTTGTTGGTCAGGTGATGCAAGCTACAAAAGGTCAAGCTAATCCAGGCAAAGCCAACACGCTTGTGCTAAAATTACTAGAAGCACACACTAATGAATAATTTAGTAATTATCAACACTCAAAAAGTTACCGATAGCTTTATAAACGGATTTTATACGTATGGACCCCGTACGATTCGCGCTATTTTATTTCTTATTTTAGGTATAATTTTTG
>JACDEK010000042.1 GCA_013816445.1 Candidatus Saccharimonadota bacterium | reverse complement strand
GTTAAAAGAACTGAAAGGTTTTGGTCAGAAAGCTTATGAAGAAGTATTAGAAAAGCTTGATGAACTTGGAGTAAGTAGTAACAGCGGAGAAGAAGAGTAATACAATGCATCGCCACGCCTATGCTAGTCGCAAACTAAAACGTGCTGCCGGTCCTCGCCGGGCGCTTTTGCGTGGTTTGCTTGATAGCTTAATTCTTTATGAACGTATTGAAACAACTGAAGCAAAAGCCAAAGAGTTAGCTCCTTACTTTGAAAAACAAGTAACCCGTGCAAAAGCTCAAACTATTGCTGGGTTCAGAGCTATTGGTGCCGAGACAATTAATCCTGTAGCTGCTCAGAAGCTAAATTATGATCTAGTGAACGGATTTAAAAGCCGAAACGGAGGATATACTCGTATTATCAAAACTGGTCAGAGACTTGGTGATGGTGCGTCTATGGCTATTGTTGAACTAGTTTTAGATGAAGACTATGTGGCTCAAGTGCAAAAAACTAAGCCAGTAGAAGCAAAAAAGCCGACTACTAAGAAACCAGTCAAGAAAGAAACCGTGACAACAACAATCACTGGAGTAAAAAAAGCCAAAGTTAAGAAGGAGAAGGTAGCATGAAAACATTTAGTCTAAAACCTACCGATGTTGTACAAGACTGGTATATTATAGATGCGAGTGGTCAAACACTCGGCCGCCTGTCTACTAAAATTGCTCGCTTGCTAACTGGCAAAGACAAACCAAGCTACAGCCCACACGTGATTGGTGGTGATGTTGTAGTAGTTATTAATGCTGCTAGGGTGACTGTGACTGGTCAAAAGCTGACTGATAAAATTTATTATCATCACACTGGCTATCCAGGTGGTATCAGAGAAATTAGCTTACGTGATCAGCTTGAAAAAGACCCTACTGCCGTTATAGTACATGCTGTTCAGGGGATGTTACCAAAAAATAAGCTACAAGCCCAAATGCTTAAAAACCTTAAAGTGTATGCTACCGATGAACATCCACACGCCCCACAAAACCCGAAATTAATTGATATGGAGGCAAAATAATGTCCGAAGCAACTCAAACTGAAGCTGCTACTAAGCCAACTGCAATAAAAAAAGACCAGTATTATCCTGGTGTTGGGAGACGTAAACGATCTGTCGCTACTGTTCGTTTAACAAACGGAAAGGGTGTTGTTACTATTAATGATAAATCACCCCTTGAATATTTTGGCACGGACGTATTTGAAAAAACTTTAAAAGCACCTCTTGTGTTGCTTGCTAAAGATAAAACAGTAGATGTGAACGCACGTGTAAATGGTGGCGGCTTAACTGGTCAGGCTGAAGCTATTCGTCTTGGCATTGCTCGAGCACTTCTTGGAATGAGTGAAGATTTTCGTGTTAGCTTACGGCAAGGTGGTTTTTTAACGCGTGATGCACGTGTGAAAGAACGTAAAAAGCCAGGTCTTAAGAAAGCTCGTAAAGCTCCACAGTTTAGTAAGCGTTAATACTTAAAAAAGACTCTATGTAGAGTCTTTTTTAAGACTATACTTTTTACATCATAAGCATAACAATCTATAATGGGTAAGTATGGCATCACAACGACAATTTATTAAGTTTGCTTTTATAGCACTTGGCGTAATATTAACTGCTACATTAGCTATAGCTATTTTTGAGCATGTTAGTCTCGCTGAGGGGTTGTATCGTACTATATACATAGCGTTAGCCCATCACGATGCATTTGGAATGGAAGACTGGCCAGGGAGAATAATTATTATCTTACTGATTATTGCTAGTCTCGTTGTTATTGCCTATTTGCTCAAAACGCTGGCAGACTATATGATTAATCTAGGAGACGGTTTAAGACGTAATAAAATGAAAGCAAAACTCGTAAATATGAAAGATCACTATATTGTTTGTGGCCTAGGAAGAGTCGGAAGTCACATCGCCAAAGAATTAACTAACGAAGGCGTAAAATTTGTTGGCCTTGATCGTGATGAAGCTTTAGTAAAAGAAGCAGTTGCAAAGGGCTATATTGCTTTTGTAGGTGACAGCACAAAAGAAGATGTTTTACGTAAGGCAAAGATCGATAAGGCACGGGGCATCGTTGCTGCCCTTGGTGATGATTCTAGTAACCTATTTGTAACACTAACAGCAAGACAGCTTAACCCAGCATTATATATTGTTTCGCGGGCCAATCATGAAGAAAATGTGCAACGTATCGAGAAGGCTGGTGCTGATAAAGTAGCTATGCCAAATCAAATTGGTGGTTTTCATATGGCAACAATGCTCATTCGCCCTAATGTGGTCGATTTTATTGATGTTTTAAGTACTCGATCAAATGATGATCTACAAGTAGAAGAAATGATCGTCGTAAAAGGCTCGCGATTGGTTGGCGCAAAGCTTGGTCAATTTATGCATGCCTCTGGGTCAGGTAGTACAGTTTTAGCGCTTAATAGTAGTGATGGCACTAGTAAGGTTAATCCAGCCGGCCATGAAATACTCTATGCAGGTGATAAATTGATAGTTATGGGGACTGCCAACCAGCTTGATGCATTAGGCCGCCACATATAACCTAATTGGTATGAAAAAATTTACATTCATTGTAACGCTTGCGCAGCAAGGTAAAAGACTTGATGCAGTTTTGGCAACAGAATTTAGTGAATTTAGTCGGGCAAGATGGAATACTCAGATAAAAAGCGGCAAAGTAAAGATTGCTAATGCAGAAGCAAAAAGCTCTTTAGTTCTCAAAACTAACTTGGTTATATCAGGATATTTTCCTGAGCAAATAGACACTAATCAGCTTGTTTCTCCTAATGAGATCCCACAAATATTATTCCAAGATAGTAATGTTATAGTTATCAATAAGCCTGCCGGCTTGATTGTTCATCCTTCAGGCAAGAGATCTCAACCTTCAGTTGCCGGAGCATTTGCAAGACGAGTACAAGATGATGATGTATTACGCCCAGGCATTGTACATCGTCTTGATAAAGATACGAGTGGGGTGATGATTCTGGCGCGTAATCAAACCACCAAAGAATTTTTACAGGCTCAGTTTAAGGCAAGAACAGTGAAGAAGATTTACTTAGCTCTCGTATCAGGGCACCTTAAGAATCACTCCGCACGCCTAGAACTACCTTTACAGCGAAGTAAAAAAAATCCAGAAAAAATGATTGTTACTAATCTAGGCAGGTCTGCAATTAGTGAGTATCTGACTATAGATAAATTTACAGGCTTTAGTTTACTTAAAATACAGCTCTTTACAGGTAGGACTCACCAGATACGATCACAATTTGCACATCTAGGACATCCGGTTATTGGTGATAGGTTGTATGGTTCGGGTAGTTTACCAAAAGGCCTGAGTAGGCAGTTTTTGCACGCTAATGAATTAACAATTGATATTGCCCGGGGTCAGAAGAGACACTTTTCAGCTCCTTTACCTGATGATTTAGTTAGTTTCTTGGAAAAACTATAATGGACTTTCCGTATTCAAAAGAAGTAAGTGACCATTTAGAGTTGATTTTGAGTTCGCCTCAACATGCTTATTTACTGTATGGGTCAAAAGGGGTAGGTAAGCGCTTGGCAGCACTAAAGATAGCTGCAGGTCTTATTAAAGAATCAAAGATTCTGAGTGTGCAAAATTTTGCTCACCCTAATCTTATACAGGTACAACTAGTAGAAGGTAAGAAGGCAATTTCAATTTTGCAGATTCGTGAATTGACAGAGCGAATTTGGCGCACAAGCTTTGACCCAAGTCTTCCAAAGGTTGTTATTATAGAATATTTCGACTCAGCCTCTGTAGAAGCATCAAATGCACTATTAAAAAATCTAGAAGACACTCCGCCACAGACTATTTTTTTACTTATTGCTGACTCTCTTGAATTAGTTTTGCCAACAATTCGCTCACGGAGCGAACTTGTATTTTTTTCTCAGCCACCACAAGATATTGTTCTAGAGTATTTTAACGACCAATATTCACTTGATGATCATGAAATGGAGGATATTATTCATGTGGCCCATGGTCTACCCTCAGTTATTGAGGAGTTAATTAATTCTGAAGAAAAACTAAAGAAGATAAAAAAAATTCAGACCATGGCTGAAAAATTTGTAAACGCCAACATAACTGAAAGGTTTTTGATTGCACAAGAAGTTCATATTCAAAAAGTGACAACTGAATTTCTGACAGAGCTAATCTATGCAACTCGAGAGCAATCCACTATACTAGTTGAAGGAGAAAGGGGTATAGCTGATCTTGAGAAAATTATGCAGGCAGAAACTCAATTTGCTTCGAATGTTAACACACGAAGCTTGATTGAAAACTTGGCATTACAGCTAACATAAAACCGAATGATTTTAGAGACAGTACTTATACTTATATTATTTGCCATTACTATAGCTGCGGTTGTAACTAAGCGAAGTGGACTGGTTGACGCGCTAACTAATAACCTTTCAGCCGCACCTCCAAGTCAAGATCTTGCCCTAGATGCTTTATTGGATGTCGCAGGGCGTTATTATGCAGAAAAAAACTACCTAGCAGCTGAAAAAGCCTATTTAAAGGTTTTGAAAGTTGATCACAAGAATAGTCTGGCATATAGCAGACTTGGGTTTATCTATTCTCATCTTGGTAATAATGAAGATGCTATTGAGTGTTTTATTATTGTTGCCTACTCATACCCTAATGCCGCCAGTTATCATAACCTAGCAATGATGTATTTTAAGACGCGCGATTTCAATAAGTCTGCAGAGGCACTTGAAAAATCATTAAGTATGGAAATGCACGTAAGTCGGCTAGTGAGTTTGGCTCGCGTCTATAGAATACTTGATAAATTTGAGCTTCAGCTAGAAGCCCTAAAAAAAGCACACGAAATAGAGCCAAAAAATACGGAAATAATGCAATTATTGGCTGAAGCATTTATTCATCAAAAAGATGAAAAGTCAGCAAAAGCACTATTCCGAATGATTTTAAAAGTCGATCCAAAAAATTCACGTGCTCGAATGGCTCTACAGCCCCCAGGGCAATTGAAAAAAGTTCGTTAAAATGTTAAACTTGAATTTGTATTTTTAGCTAAAAGTATATGCCGGCGTAGCTCAATTGGCAGAGCAGCTGTTTTGTAAACAGCAGGTTGCGGGTTCGAGTCCCATCGCCGGCTCCATGATTTTATACATTATTATCAAAACATACTCAAGCACAATACAGTTCTTTACTAAACAAAATGGCAGTGCATAGCTTAATTTATAACTTTTTTCTTAAGTACTATGCCACCCTAGCTCAGGGGTAGAGCACTTCCATGGTAAGGAAGGGGTCGCGGGTTCAATTCCCGCGGGTGGCTCCAGAGAATATAAATGTCTATATGCAGGGATAGCGAAGTGGTTAAACGCATCAGACTGTAAATCTGACGGCTTTATGCCTTCGGGGGTTCGAATCCCTCTCCCTGCACCATAAAGAATTTATATAACAACATGTGGCAACAAATTGATTCAGTTTTATCTATTACCCCTGCTAGCACAGCGACAGAGTCGTTTGCGGGTTATTTTGTATTAGAATCTAATACATATCGTAGTAGTAGCCTGGCTATATTTACTACAGTTGTTCTTATTAAAATATCCTTCGTCATTGGTCTTTTTCTGTTTTTAGGAAATAGTGTAGTGTAATTATGTCTCAAAAAAAAATTAAAAATAAACCAGATATTGAGCTTTCTACCGAAGATAAAAAAGTTGGTGGGGTTGCGGGCGGCATTGCTGAGTATTACCAGGCTGATCCGGAATGGGTTCGGGTATTAGCAGTTATTTTTATTATACTAACCGGTGTTATTCCTGGTCTTATTGTTTATGGAGTATTTTACGCACTCATGAAGAAAACTTCAGAGTCTCAAAAGTAATCTACCTGTCAAAATACAGGTTTTTTTGGTAAAATAAGCGAGTTAACATAGTTTTATATTGTGCTAACCACAATTTCAAACCAAGACTTGTTTATTTGAGAGTCTGATGAAAAATTTATTCAGTTATTCAAACCAAATTACACTAAAGGGGTGTAGCTCAGCTGGCTAGAGCGTCGGTCTCCAAAACCGAAGGTCGCGGGTTCGATCCCTGCCACCCCTGCCAAAGAACTTATGCTTATTATTAAAGACTCGCAAGGGTCTTTTTTGATTTGAATTGCAAACATTTACTATATTGTGATACTATATACTAGTAGTAAGTAGTACTATATAGATAATCACAAAAAGAAAGGAGGAATTGCTTGGAAAATGTAACCGAAATGTTAAAAGGCACACTCGAAGGCTGCGTGCTCGAAATTATCGGTCGTGGCAAAACCTACGGATATGAGATAACTGGACAGCTACGTAAACTCGGTTTTACAGATGTGGTAGAGGGCACGGTTTATACCATTTTAGTACGGCTCGAAAAAAATATATTTGTTAGTATTGAGAAGAAGGCATCCGAAATCGGGCCACCGCGCAAACTGTATATGCTTACCAAGAAGGGCCACGAGGAGTTGCGACTTTTTTGGGCAAAATGGGACTTTGTGTCATCAAAAATTAATGAACTAAAGGAGAAGTAAGTGAATAATTTTTTAAGTAAAATAACTGGAGATAAAAAAGAGTGGAAAGCAATGGAGGCACGTGCCAAGGCATTGCCGAAGGATTATCAGGTGGTATATGGCGAAATGAAGAAATATATCTGGACAAGTTCAGGTCTTGCCTTAATTGATGTTTTCAAAGGGTTGCTTGACCTATTTGAAGAAAGTTCAGCTAGCGGAAAAAAAGTATTGGAAGTTACCGGCGACGATGTAGCAGCATTTTGTGATGAACTTTTGAAAGGTGAAAAAACCTACACAGAAAAGTGGCGCGAGACGCTGAATAGCGACATTGCGAAAAAACTTGGAAAATAAACGTTCTAAGCAAATACACCCTGAAGCGCCAGACACTACACACAGTTTTGATAACTATCATCACCCAGTGCAATAATATAGTGAGTTAGGCGGTGGGGTGAATAATAATTGTAGTTCTGACCTGGCCCACTACGTTCTGCCAAAGCATTTATTTTTAATAAACCTGAAAGGGTTTTTTGTAGAAATTATTTACTATCTATACGCCTATCAAAAAATACTGTACAGTAGTATGTATACATAAGAACTTATGTTCGAAGAACGGAGTAAATGGTAATACATAATATTAGAAAATTTAGTTGGTTATTTGTAATATCTTTGCTGGCTTTTTGTTTTGTGCCTCAAATTGCTCACGCGGCTATTCCTGATACTCCACTAACGAGCTTCCCTTCTACTAATAACCGTGTAGATGCGATCGCGGCAGCCCCAGACGGCTCTGTTTATATCAGTGGTTCATTTACTGATGTTGGTGGCATTACCCGAAAT
>JACDEK010000002.1 GCA_013816445.1 Candidatus Saccharimonadota bacterium | reverse complement strand
AATCTAGTCCGTCACCGCTACCACCAAAGAGAGCGACGGCTGGTTCTTTTTGCACCTCAGGTTTCATATTGGGTATGTAATCACGAGACACATAAGGTAGATTAGTTACGACTGTTTCAAACACGCCCTCTACGCTCTTGAAGATATCGGCAGTGATGAATTCTATAGTATTATTTTTGCCAAGAATATTTTTGGCATTAAGCTTCGCTACCTCAAGTGCTTTGGGTGATACCTCGGTAGCGGTAATTTCTAGGTCTGGGCGATGCTTGGCGATAGCTATGGCTATAGCACCACTGCCAGTACCAATGTCGATGAGTTTAGAGTCCTTAGGCGCGTGTTTTATAGCCTGCTCAGCGATAAGCTCAGTCTCTACACGAGGGCTTAAAACACGGTTATCGACGTAGAAATCTAGCCCGTAAAACTCAAGCTTGTTAGTAATGTAACAAACGGGTTCTCGGTCTAAACGTCGTGAAACAAATGTAGTAAATTGTATCATTTCACTATCTGTTAGTATCTGGTCATTATGACTAATCAAATATTCTTTTGATTGGTGTAGTGCGTGAGCAAGGAGAATCTTGGTATCAAGGCGAGCCGAAGGGATACCAGCTTCTTGAAATTGTAGAGTAGTTTGCTCAATTAATTCTTTAATTTTCATCATTCTCTAAAGCTTCTAGGGCTTTTTGTACAGTTACTTCACGTAGTGCATCTAAGATACCATCAATATCGCCATCCATAACCTTTGCAATTCCGTGGGTTGTGTAGCCAATACGATGGTCAGTAATGCGGTCTTGCGGATAATTGTAAGTACGAATTTTCTCACTCCTATCACCCGTACCTATTTGATCACGTCGTGCATCACCAAGTTTTTGAGCTTCTTCTTGCTGTTGCATATCAAGCAGGCGAGAGCGGAGTACGTTCATGGCCTTGAGTTTGTTTTTGAGTTGTGACTTTTCGTCTTGGCATGTTACGACAATACCGGTTGGTATATGAGTGAGACGTACGGCACTATCGGTAGTATTAACACTCTGTCCGCCATTACCGCTACTACGGTAAACATCAGTACGTACGTCAGCGGGGTTGATCTCTATATCGGTTTCTTCAGCTTCGGGTAAGACTGCTACAGTAGCTGTACTCGTATGAATACGCCCAGCTGATTCAGTAGCCGGTATGCGCTGCACTCTATGCACGCCACTTTCGTATTTGAGAGTACCATAGGCATGTGCGCCACTCGCAACGATAATTACTTCTTTGTAGCCACCGCTGGTGCCTTGGCTTTCTGTAAGTAATTCAGCTTTGAGGTTATGTGTTTCACAAAAACGTAAATACATACGCAACAAATCACCGGCAAATATAGAGCTTTCGTCACCACCAGCTCCAGCGCGAATCTCTATGATGGCATTTTTATTTTCATTAGGGTCAGCAGGAATCAAGGCGACTTTAGCTTCGGCCTCCAACCGTGTGAGTTTTGGCTCAAGATCTGTAATAGTCTCGTTTGCCAATACTTTCATTTCTGGATCATTCAGCATGGTCTTGGCTTCAGCAATGTCATTAGTAACTTTTTGAAGTTCAGTAAATAAATCGAGTTTTGCTTTCAGCTCACGCTGTAGTAAAACCAGCGTGGCACTTTCTGGGCTTGCATACACCGCAGGGTCAGTGAGTTTTGTCTCAATTGCCTTTAATTCGGTTTGTAGTTTAGAAATTGTAGTATCGTCTATCATGATTATATAGCCTTGAATTACGTAAAAAAATACTGCTGAGTATATATGTATTATACGCTAAAGCAGTATTTTAAAAATAGATTAGTTATTTGTTGTCAGGAGTAACTTCGGTTTTAGTTTCAGTCTTAATTTCAGTTTTTACTTCAGGTTTGGCCTTGGCTTTTTGAGTGTCTTTTGTAACTTTTGTAGTATTTTCTTCAGTTACTTCACTATCAGCTTGTAACATTGCAGCAGTCTCAGCTTTTGTAAGGGCTTTTTGGCCTTTCTTTACAAGAGCATCTTTTTTAGCATCAGCAGCCAGTTGGCGTGCTTTAAAGCGGTCAACCCGACCAGCAGTATCGACAAGTTTTTGTTTACCTGTATAGAATGGATGACACATACTACAAACATCTACGCTCATTTCTGGCACGGTACTCATGCTCTCAAACGTAGTATTACAACCAAGGCAAGTAACCTTAGTTTTCATATATTCTGGGTGAATTGCTGCTTTCATAACTAGGATATAGTAGCACAAATACTCAGCCATATCAAGTAATAATTGCTTTTTTGTATGTGTTTTGATACGATTTTGCCTGTATTTGTATTTCGCCCCTTGAGAAACGAGTCTGCTTGTGCAGATTGATGAGCAAGCAATTAGTGAAACCAATGCAAGAGCTAATGTTCTTATTAATAAGTATTTGAATTTATCGCAGCCTAATGCAGACTTTACTGAAAATCTCTTTACGATGCTTTATACGTTCTTTACTAGAACCCGTGAAGTAATTGAATGGCTTGATTCACAAAACTGTCTGCCAAGTGGCAGGATACTGCTAACAGGAAGATTTTCAGTTCGATTAAGTCCAGGTAGTGAGCATTTAACCATTTCTCGACGAGGCTCAGAATATGATGGCAAATATTATGTAATAGACCAAATTATTGGAGCTGAAAATCTAGGTAGCCATGTAGAGGCTGGGTTTCTCAGTGATTGTATTGAGGCAATGACTCAGTTTTCACAGCTACTAGACTATCTTTTGCAAGCTCAAGATCGGCTTATAAAGAAATCGTTATGACTCTAGGGTAACCTAGAGTTTTTTATTTGGTCGTTTCTGTTTTGCCAATTTTAGCATTTAGTACTACAGCACGAGTTTCGCCAAAATCATCAGTAAAAGAAGTTTCGTTGGTTTCGCGGTAATAGCTAACTAAGTAATGGCTCAAGATTTCTTGTAAGTCTTTTAGTTTCAGTCGTTCATCATCAAGATCAACACTGACTTTTTGGTAGTCTTTGTCTTCCATTAGGGCTTTTTTGGCCATAAGGCGTTTATCTGAGAGTTCTTTGATTTGATCAGCGAGCTGCTTATACTCATCATTTTGATCCATCACGTCTTTGAGTTGTTCGCGTAAATCTTTGAGTTTTCGTTGCGTATCACGCATTTCAGGCATGAGGTTATGAATTGCCTCTATGGTGGTTTTTTCTTCAGTTACTTTCGTTTCTTCTTCCATAATTTTGTTTTTCCTCCGTTATATATAAGTTGAATTAGTAGATTTGTATTATAGCAAAGCTTAGCTTTCAAGCCTAATAAATATAAGGGCATTATATTACCTTGACGATTGAGCCATGGTAGTCTAGTATAGTCAAGCATCAGTACAAGCAACTCTACGAGGAGCAATGAATGATTTCTGTTAAGGTAACTGAAGTGCATGAGGCGCGCGTTATGAAGGTGTTGGCTGGTCATACAGCTGAAAAATGTTTTTCTGCTCCATCTGACGCCGATGTGTTTTTGACACCTCTCACAAAGCAACAATTGATTGATCGCGTTGGTATCACCCCTAGAGTAACGCGTCGAGCGCTAACTCGACTTGTGACTGACGGTCCGGTTGTAGAAAAAGGAGAATTTATGACAAATGATGCAACTAGCGGTAGAAGAACTGAACAACGCTACTCTCTAGATATGAAGCGTCTCGATGAGGTTGCTGACTATCTCAAGATAGATACGCGCAAAACAACCTAGCCACAACTAAGTAAAATTCAACTCAAACAGAAATGTTTGAGTTTTTTATTTATACACGCATCTGGGCATTTCGAGCAATGTGCATAATTGTATCTATGTCGTCAGTGATGGTGTAGAGGCTAGTATCTTCTGGGTCAATAGTCATCATTTCTGGAGAGAGCATAGTGGCGGTATGAATGCCTTGATCAATTGCCTCCCAGAACTTTGCTCCAACGCAAATAATCGGGACTTTGTGAATTTTACCGGTTTGTACGAGTGTCAGAATCTCATAGAATTCATCAAGAGTTCCGTATCCACCCGGAAAGTAGATATATAGTCGGGCAGCAAAAGAAAGTGTGACCTTACGGGTGAAGAAGTAATGAAAAGGTACCGATACAGTTTGATAGGGATTGGCTGTTTGTTCTTGAGGCAACTGAATATTGAGACCAATAGAATGGCCACCGGCCTCTTTAGCACCACGGTTTGCAGCCTCCATTATGCCCGGGCCTCCACCTGTTAAGACTGTATAGTCAAGCTCTTTTACAAGCCTGCTAGCTAATGCACGTGCCTGTATATACTCTGGCTGATTCTCTTTGAATCGTGCAGAGCCAAAAAATGTAACTTTTTTAGGGTAACGTTGCACAATGTTAAGCCCTTGGCTAATTTCTTCATTTATAAGGCATACTCTCTCAGTTGCTTCGTCGGTCGTATTAGCATTACACGAGTTCATTATTTGCTCAAGAGTGAGAGGTTTGATTGTACTATCCATAGTCTCTATTCTAACGGGTTTGTAATGCTTATGCTAGTACAGGTATATTTTGTTGAGTTATTTTTATGTTTATCAACACCCTTGATGTTTACTTGAATATATAAGTATTTATTAATCAGGTAATCCAGGTATAGTGTTTGAAAATTGTTTATTACGCTATATATAGTAAAAAAAGTAGCGTAAGTACTATTTACAAAGCTAAAAGCTGGGGTGTATAATCATAAGCACATACAAAACAAAAGGAGGGATGATGCCAGAGACCAATAAGATAAATGACGAAGAATGGGATAAACCAATGGTGTGTCCAATTGATCCAAAAGAGCTGTCTGAGTGTGAGGCTTGTCAGTAGGGGTTAAACTGTAAACAATGGGAACTAGTGTAAAAGACCTTCAGAATTGAGGGTCTTTTTTGATATATAAAAAACCCAATCAATGATTGGGTTTAGAAACAACTAATCTAGTAAGTATTTGAACCCACCGACATAATCAGGGTGCTTTTCGGCAAAATCACTACCCTTACCAAGTGCGGCATCAGCAACGATTGGTACGTTAGATTGGCAGAGTGGACACCCCGATGCCTCATACTGCACCATATTGATATCTATGATAGCGTTGAGTTGGTTGACACTCAATGACTCAGCAGTAACTCCGCCACGGTTTACAAAACAACTGACACCTATGACGATGCCGCCGGCTGCTCGTACGCATTCAATAACTCCACGAGTGCTTGTGCCAGAATTGAGAATATCTTCTACAACCAACACATTCTTGCCCTTACATACCTCTGCAAATCCCGTTCGATCTAGCTGAAATGTCTCGCTACCATCTGGCTGCTTGTGTTTTTCGGCAAATACATGCAAAACACCAAAGGTTCGTTTAGCTGACTGATAGTCGTACATCATTTTGTAATATGGCTGATAGCCCTGAGTCAGTGCCTGGGCTGTGTCGTGCCCAAAAGGAATAGCGCCAACAGCTGGGTCAGCAACAACTTCAATCTCGTCGTCAGCAAACGGTAGATAGGGTTCTGCAAGTAATTTGGCAATCGCCTCAATGGCAGATGGCTTGTAAAGAACTGGGTCAACGTTGATGTAGGCTGGCCCATGCATACCAGATTTATAGACAAAATGCTCAGCTTCAAATACGCGACAACCATAGTTATGAACGAGCTCGAGTGCTTGTGCGGTGTTCATTTTTATCTCCTAAAGTAGGTGCGAATCATAGAGAATTATCTCAATTATAATGATAAAAAAGCAAGCATAAGATAATTCTGGTAGAATAGTTATTATGAATATTACACAAGTTACTCAAAAAACCCCTGAATTTGAAACATTTGAAAAACAACAATGGAGCGTGCAAGACACTGAGCACTTTGGTCATGATATTAATTGGGATAAAGCTCCCTATCTATTGCAAGCTGAAGATAAAGGTAAAATCGTGGGTATACTCGATATGAATATCAAAGGTGGTGTAGCTAAGATTGAGGGTTTACTGGTAGACCAAAATCGCCATAGACAGGGTATTGGCAAACAGTTGGTAGTAGAGGCTGAACACATTGCTAAGGAGGCAGGTGCACATAAGATGTATCTTATAACGGGCAAAACCTGGCAAGCCTCACGCTTTTATCAGGCTATGGGCTATGAGCCAGAAGGTATGCTCAAAAGACATCATCAGGGCGAAGACTGGATTCAATTTTCTAAGTTTTTCTAGATCCTTGTGATATAATCAAACCTAGCCACATTTGCACCTTATAGTGTCCTAAGTTAGAGAGGTGAGCAATGTTGTTTGCCGAAATAAGTTTTGGCTTCGGAGAGTTGGCTGTGCTCATAATTGGATCGGCTATTTTTATTATAAGTTTAGTAGTTGACGAGGATGTAGACATATTTATTGGTAGTGTAATAATTATAGCTTCCCTCTGGATGGGATCGGCGCGGGGACCAACCTTACGCGCCCAAGATCAACTGCAGGCGCAGGGTATTACTCCAGTTGTAGTTAATGTAGATAAGCATACCGCAATCGTCAAATATCGTGGTTGCACGGGTCAGTTTACTCTGAATGAATACAGTGATTTCTTTCAGGTGGGCAAGGTACAAGATAAAACCTTTACGCCCATTCAGTCTCTACCTGACCCGACGTATTTTTTCTGCGACCCACCAGATACTACAACTTTAGCACCAACCACGAGTCTCTACATCCCTCCTCATTGAGGAGGGATTTTATTTACACAAAAAGCCCTCAATAAAGAGGGCTTTTTGCTACTACTCGATTAAAGAATAGTATTGTGGAGGATCAGCGTATTACCGAGAGACAAGGTTTGCTTACCAGTTATGGTGAGATAACCAGTAGGTGTAGGCACCAGCCCAACTACCATATCTACGTATAGCGTAGTTTGTAAAGAATGCATCTTCACAAGCGTAGTCAAGGGTAGGACATACAGCAAGCAATTTAGAACCAGGACAAGCCTGACCTAAACCTAAACATCCCGAACCGTTGGCTCTGGTAGGGTTATTACCAGATTCGTGGTTGTAAATGTATAGCTTGTATTCGGCATCACTACCCGTAAGGGCAGGAACTGCAACAGGAGCGGCACTAACACGGGCTACTTGTGTAGCACGGGCAGCGGCAGCAGCCTGCTCAGCAGCTTGTGCTTGAGCCTCAGCGGCAGCTTTAGCAGCTTGAGCAGCTCTTAGGGGAGTTACGATTTCTGTATCGAAACTACCTTTAGTAGCTTTAAGCTCAAGAGCGTTTGGCTTAGCTGTATTGATTGTCAATGTGTAGTTACTTGGTACGACAGTTGTAGCTTCGTCAGCTTTGGCTGTTTCGGTGAAAGGAATTTGTACCGGGGCTAACACCTGTTTTGCAACAATCGCCAAGGCGATTACTGCTTGAGAAATGATGCGCATAATGTTCATACGTTATCTCGAAATTGATTCGAGATGCGGGTTGAATATAGCGTCGTATCCTTTCTGTTAAATAGTAATGTGCTGTTCTGGTGGGGGATAGAATCGACCGTTCTCCACAGAACGCGAAGTATTATACCAAGCATAAGCGTATATGTCAATGCTTTTGAGGCAAAGAAATGTCTTCAACAGGTTGGATTATACATATTACCTATGCTTGACAGGGTCAAAAATAGCCGAAAATACATAATATAATGTGTTTTAAGATAAGTGTATATATGGTATAAATAAATATAGTTTTACCTGCACCTTCTATCAATAAATAGCCTGGAGGCCATAATGCTTACGTTTTCGCAAGATACTTGGCAAACTGGTGAATGGATGTGGTTGATACTAGCTATTGTTTTGGTTATTCTAACTTGTATTTTGCCAGTATTTGCTTGGCGTAGCCCAACAGCAGATAAAAAAGGTGATATTCTAGCAGTATTGGGGTTCGTGATAGTTTATTGGAGTGTAGCTGCTCTGTGTATTCTTTTTGGGGCCTTACATGTGCAAATCAACTTTTTTAGCTAAACTCTGTAATTAGGAGTATATCTACTGGTGTTTCCCTTATTTGCATAAGAATAGGGGATTTTTTAGTTAGAAATAAAAATCCCACCTTTTCAAGTGGGAGAAGTAAGTACAGGATAGTTTTTCTTATATTCTAGCTGATCGAGCTCTGCCTGAATACGGGCAATTTCAATATAATGAAGAGTAATTTGATCATGTAAGAATTGTTCTCTGGTTGGATCTTGCTCTTGGATGGATTGTGACTGCTTAATTGACCTCATCTCAGCTATTCGTTCAAGAACAGATTTGTTCGGCTCAATGTGCAGGTGGTAATATTTTTTACCACTCTCGCATTTTAGTGAAGTGACGAGCCCAAGACGCTTGAGGTGAGCATAGGCCCTTTCGGCGTCATAGTGTCGCATACCTCGATCTGATAGGGGTCGGCTCGCAAAAAAAACGTAAATTTCGTTTTTGCCTTGTTCTTTGCAGATACCTCGGTATATATCAAGAGCTTTCTGGGCAACTTGGTTAATATCGTTCACTACCCTCCTTTAGGGCTATGTTTTGTAGGTACACTTTCAGAATACTAGTTATACTCTTATGCAGGTCAAAAGTAAAGATGATATACTGGTAAATATACCCAATCTCATACATTAAATCAGGAGGACTATGGCAAAAAAATCTAAGGCGAAAAAACGCAAGCAAGCCAATAAGCGAGTTTCTAAACAGACGATTCGAAGTACAGAGTCACCAAGTAAAAATATCACACAAGCATCTAATAAGACTGTAAAGCCAACTAAGAAGCCACAACATACTACACCTAAAGAAACTGTAGGTGTAGATGAAATGCTTTCAGAAAATCCTCCTAGAGAGGTAATTGGGCAAAAGGGTTTGATTATCGCCTTAGGTGTAGTCGTTATTTTGATGCTTGGCTTACTTTGGTTTATATATGGAAAAGCTCAGCAAGCTACTCTAGAGACTCAAAAAGCTGCTCAAGAGCAACTCCTTAAGGTGAATGAAGCTAGTGGAGATAGTTTGGGGCCAACAACCGGCAGTAGTACTACTAATCCACAACCTTCCACTACACCAGCTGATAACCCTACGGGAACAGGTGCAGATCTTCAACCTCAACAACAGACTTCTCCAGCGCAACTTAATCAACTACAGCAATAGTAGCTTTCACCACAGTTTAAAACATTGCAAAAACAACTATAATATGCTAGAGTAACGATTGATCTTCTGTACCTAGACTTTTAGGAGCAACAATGAACAAAGCTGCCTACCTTTTAACTTTGGTAGTATTTGTTGTGATATTCTTTGTATCTTGGAGGATGTCTGTAAAACTGATTGAAAAAAATCGTCATTTTAGACTGAGTGATTTCTCATATCGTTCTATAGGAGTTGGTTGTCTTGTTCTAGATTTTCTTCTAGCTGTATTTGTTGTCAATCACTGGCAAGGAGGCTAAAGAATGATGCTCTTTCATCCTTATGGTGCAAAACAACTTCTCATTGAAAAAAAAGATAAATTTTGTTACAAAATACCCAAGAATTACAAAAACCCTAGAAAATATCTGCACTGTTATCTGTGTTATTTTGATTGTAGTAATTGTATTCGGCCTCGTATATATCAGCATGATGTCTACACTCAGTGATCCATCAGGTAATGGTGGGTAACGATGGTAATCTACCTCCTTCATTTTTGTGAAGGAGATTTTTTATTAATAATAAAGCGTACAATGTGTTGACGTATATATATGTAAGTTGCTAATATAATAAGTATCTAATCTAAATTATTTCAAAATGGCTAAAAATGAATACTAAACGCAAATTATTATTACAAGACTATATAGAAAGCTTTCATCCGTTTGTTCGGCTGATCGGTTCAAGTGTACTTTGCCCAAGTAAGCAGCCGTATATTCCTAAAAGCCAGCTCCTTTTACTGTATATGCTCTATAAGCAAAAACAAATGACTATAAAAGAAATTGCTCAGGTGATGCATAGTAGTAGTAGTGCGGCTACTCAGCTGGTAGAGCATATTGTAGAGTCTGGCTTGGCAGAAAGAGTTGAGACTGGTACTGATAGGCGTCAGGTACATGTACAGTTGACTGCAGACGGCATGCGTCAAACAATAGAGTATAAAGAGTCGGTTTTAGTACGTTTGGCAGATGTATTTGCACATACTAGTGATGAGTCTTTAGAGCAAATAGTTCGATTTCAGCAGTCAATAATAATTAGTGAGGAGAAAAATGAAGCAAAAAATTAAAAGTAGCATCAGTGAGTCACGACTTGGTTTGATAAAAAAATGGGGTGGTTTATTGGTCTTAAGTTTAGCATTAGCAATCATAATTATTGATACAACACTTTTAAATGTTAGTCTAGGACCAATCATAAAAGATCTTGACACTAATTTGCAGGGAATTCAGTGGGTAATTACCTTGTATGCTCTTGTTTTGGCCTCATTTACTATTTTTGGTGGTCGACTGGGAGATCTATTTGGACGACGCAAGATGTTTATATTGGGAGCAATAATCTTTGCTTTTGGCAGTTTCTTGGCGTCAATCTCGCATGGATTGCCGCTCATGATTGCTGGTGAAGCTATTATTGAAGGCTTTGGTGCGGCACTTATGATGCCGGCAACGGCTAGTTTGCTTCTAGCGACCTTTAAGGGTCGAGAACGTGCTATTGCTTTTGGTGTATGGGGAGGTGTTGCTGGTGCTGCAAGTGCGGTTGGCCCAATTCTTGGTGGTTGGCTAACGACTACGTATTCCTGGCGTTGGGGATTTCGTATTAATATTTTTGTTGCATTATTAGTGCTAATTGGTGCACTCCTTTTCTTAAAAGAATCACGTGATACAAAAGAAAAGAAACAACTTGATGGAATTGGAATCTTACTTAGTTCTACAGGGCTATTTGCAATAGTGTTTGGCATAATTGAGTCTGCAACTTATGGCTGGTGGATGGCGAAAGGAGTATTTACCCTGTTTAGTACTAGCTACCCAATGCCATTTGGGCTTTCTATTACACCAGTTGCCGTTATTTTAGGTCTCACACTGCTAGCGATATTTGTTTGGTATGAGCGTCGTCACGAGGCTCGGGGTAAAACGCCGCTTGTATCAATCAGAATCTTTCGTAACTGGCAGTTTAGCTCGGGCCTCTTAACCTTAATGGTTATGTCGCTGAGTCTCACAGGTTTAATATTTGCTCTACCGGTGTATTTTCAGGCCGTGCGTGGTCAAGATGCATTGCATACGGGGTATAGTCTATTACCGCTCTCTATTAGTCTATTTATTGCTAGTCCATTTGCAATTATGCTCACAAAGTTTATGACGCCAAAGCGTATTATTCAGCTTGGCCTTGGTTTGACAATCGCGGGTATTTTTCTGATTAGCAGGGGTATAACTGTTGACGGTACGACACCAGCCTTGCTTTGGGGATTGATTCTGTTTGGTGTGGCTATGGGCTTTGTACAGAGTCAAATTAATAATCTAACACTCTCGGCAGTTTCTGTTCAGCAAGCCGGTGAGGCCAGTGGTATTTCAGGTACGGCTCGTCAATTGGGTAGTAGTTTTGGCTCAGCAGTGATTGGTGCAGTTGTGCTTGCGACACTGACTGCTAGCCTAGCTACAGGCATTACAAATAGTTCGGTTATTCCGGTTGTTGCGAAAGATAAGATCAGTCAGGCTGTTGCAGCACAGAGCTCAGCCACTGAGTTTGGTACATCGCCTCAGCTGGGGGCTGGAGTGCCAGTACAGATAGTCAAAGAAATAAAAACTATTACAAGTACCGCTGTGGTTGATGGGGTAAAACGAGGTCTAGACTTTGCTCTAGTATTTGCATTCATTAGCTTCTTTGTTGCGCTTGGTCTACCAAATGTAAAAAATCTGGAATCAGAAAAAGGCGAAAGCCCGGTTGCGGCTCACTAAAATTTAATAGACAATACATACTATGAAAGAAATTTGGAAAATAATTAAATACTCGCGAGAACTTTGGCCATACTATGCGTCTATAACAGGGTTTGTCGTGGTATTGTCACTTCTAAATCTCGCAACACCTTTTCTTACAAAAGGATTAATTGACGGTCTAACATCAAAACTAGGTGGGCAAAACGTTCCGTTTAGTTACTTTTTACTCTTACTTGGTTTGATTCTAGCTGCTAATATCGTCATAACCCTACTCAGTAACCTTAATGGATATCTTGGCGACATAATGTCGGTTAAACTAAATAATTTACTTTCTGAGCGGTACTATACTCACCTTATGGAGTTACCTGTAAGTTATTATGATAACGAAATAACTGGTAAGATAACTGCGCGCTTAGACAGAAGTATTACGACTATTTCTACTTTAATGAATACTCTTAGTAATAACTTCGTGCAGTTTTTCTTAACCACAATTATTACATTAGTTGTAATTGCCTTTTACAGTTGGGCTGTTGCCTTACTCCTTGCGGTGATTTTCCCTGTCTATATATGGTTGACACATCTGAGTAGTAACGCGTGGCAAAAACATCAGGGTAAAATCAATCATCAGCGCGACATAGGTAATGGTCGTTTTATAGAATCAATTACTCAGGTACGTGTCGTCAAAAGTTTTGTAACCGAAATACGTGAACTAAGTTACTTTAGTAAGACCCGACGTGAAATAGAGAAAGTCACTGCTGGACAGTCTCGTCAATGGCATAATTATGATGTGTGGCGACGTCTCGTTTTGAACGTTGTGTTCTACTTAATATACCTAGTGATTATTTGGCAAGCATTTAGACTCAACTTTAGCCTAGGAACAGTTGTTTTGCTTATCAGTCTAGCTAATCAAGCTCAGTTTCCGTTATTCGGTAGTAGTTTTATTATCGATGCCTTACAGCGTGCGACAGCTGATAGTGAAGACTACTTTGCAATTATGAATAAAAAGCCTGATATCACTGATAGCGAAAATGCTAAGACTTTGCGAGTGAAATCTGGTCGAGTTGAGTACAGTAATGTTTCATTTAGTTATGACAAAGGTCAAAAAGTCTTGCACAATATTGGTTTTACAATTGAGCCTGGTCAAAAGCTGGCATTGGTTGGTGAGAGTGGTGAAGGCAAGAGTACACTAGCCAACTTAATGCTACGCTTCTATGAGCTCAGTGGTGGCGAAGTGAAGATAGATGGTCAAGACATTACTGCACTTACTCAAGCTAGCTTACGCCGCAATATTGGTGTGGTATTTCAAGAACCCCAGCTTTTTTCGGGCACATTAAGTGAAAACATTAAGTATGCCAATCCTCGTGCCAGCGAAAAAGAAATGATAGCAGCAGCAAAAGCTGCCAATGCCTATGATTTCATAAAGAAACTACCAAAAGGCTTTGAAAGTCAGATAGGTGAGCGTGGTGTGAAGTTGAGTGGCGGGCAAAAACAACGTATAGCAATTGCCAGGGCAATTTTGAAAAATCCGCCAATCTTGATTCTAGATGAAGCGACGAGTAGCCTTGATAGTAAAGCTGAGCATGAAGTGCAACAAGCTCTTGAGAGACTTATGCAAGACAGAACGACTATGATTATTGCTCACCGCCTCAGCACTATCTCTGACGTTGATACTATCGTTGGTTTGAAAGGTGGGCGAGTGGTTGAGGTGGGCTCCCCTGCCGAGCTCGCTACGCGTAAGGATGGTATATATGCAGAGCTACTTACTCTGCAAACAATTAGTACAACTGAGGCTGGTAAGGCCAAGCTGAAAAAATTTGATATGGCTGGCTAGTAGCCGCAGTCTTTACTTTAGATACTATCTTGATATACTGATAGGCATTCGAGTAGTGAAATTCACCTTGAAGCACCTAGCAAGGAGGAGTGATGCTCTACTTTGGCTATGTCACACCTAAGCAGTTTATCGACAGAATCTCACATTCGCTGAATGCCAAATCTTCATTACCTCTGCACAGCAAAGGTCTCAAAAATGATGCAGCCTGTTTACATATACCGATTCAAGCAGAATCACGTTTTGTGATTCGACTTGAGGTCAAAGAAGTTGACTTTGGCTCTGGCTTATTTGTAAAGCTTGAATTTGCTGAGCTTTGTTTGATTCCAAGCAAGAATCATATCGAAATAACACACAGTACAGATTGGTTTCGACAAATTATCGGACCATATGAACGGAAGCGTTTACGTCAGCTGAGTAAAAAAATAGCAGGTATGATATATGAGCATATTGATGCTATTGAAGGCATGCAAATGAGTGACTTTATATGTTATTCATTTGATGCAAGTTCTGACACAGATAGTACGCCCTGATTAATCAGGGCTTTTTATTTGACCTTTTCCAGATCATCTGCTAAAATTATCAAGTTACATATTTAACGAAACAGCGCCGGCATTTTACTCCTCCCGCTTGGGGAGCTGGCGTCACGACGAAAGGAGTTTTTAGAATGGCTGAAGCCACAAAAACATCAAGCAAGAAGCCCGCTGCAAAGTCAGTGGCAAAAGTAGACCCGATACTGAAGCAATTACTCGAAGCCGGTGCGCATTTTGGTCACCGAACTGCTCGCTGGAATCCAAAAATGGCACCGTACATTTTTGGTGAACGCGGTGGTGTACATATTATAGATTTAACTCAGACTGCTACGCAGCTTGCTACAGCTGAAAAGTTTGCCTATGAAGTTACCAAAGCAGGCGGACAAATATTATTTGTTGGTACGAAGCGTCAGGCTAAGATGATTATTGAAAAGTATGCGCATGAATCAGGTATGCCTTTTGTGACGCATAGATGGCTCGGAGGAATGCTAACAAATCTTGATACAATCAAGAATCGTATTCAAAGACTCAAAAAACTAGAAGCTCAAAAAGCTGAAAATGACTTCGCTGGTATTATTAAGAAAGAAAAATTACTACTTGAAAAGCAAATGATTAAGCTATTCAAAACTTTTGACGGTGTGCGTGATATGCACGGAGTACCAGCTGCACTTTTTGTAGTAGATATGCCTAAAGAAGACATCGCACTACTAGAAGCTCGTAAGCTTGGTTTGCCTGTTATTGCTATGGCTGATACTAATGCCGACCCCGATATGGCTGAGTACTTGATCACATCAAATGACGATGCTATTAAAGCCATTGACCTTATTACCGGAAAGATTGCTGCACAAGCAACAAAAGGTAGTACTGAATATAAGGCAAAAGCAGCTGTAGAACAGCAAGAAGAGATTAACGAGCAACTGTAATACTAAACAGCCAAAAGATATACTCTAATTATTTAAAAAGTGAATCTATGGCAATCAAGAGGTGAAAAATGACGATAAAAATTGAAGATATAAAAAAACTACGTGATACCACAGGAGCTGGTATGATGGATGCCAAAGCGGCCTTAGAAGAAGCAAAGGGTGATTTTGATAAGGCTGTTGAAGTAATGCGCTTGAAAGGTATTGCTAAGGCCGGTAAAAAAGCCGATAGAGTTGCATCTATGGGTGTCATTGAAAGCTACGTACATAGTGAAAAAATTGGCGTACTCGTAGAAATTAACTGTGAAACTGACTTTATTGCAAGAACTGACGACTTTAAGGCATTTGCACGAGATGTTGCTATGCATATTGCAGCTGCTAGCCCTGAATGTGTTGATAGAGATTCTGTTAACCCAGAGGCTTTAAAAAAAGAAACTGCAACTATTGAAAAAGAAGTGGCCGCAGCAGGTAAGCCAGCAGAATTTGCTCAAAAAATTATCGACGGAAAACTGGCTAAGTGGTACGAGCAAATCTGTCTTGTTAATCAGCCCTTTATTAAAGATCCAGATAAAACAATTGATCAGCTTACCAAAGAACTGATCGGTAAGCTTGGTGAAAACATTATTATCAAGCGATTTTCACGTTTAGAACTTGGCGCTGAATAGCCTTTTTTACGCTGGTTTTCAAATGAAATCCATATTCAAACAAAGACTCAATTGTGGTCATTCTTGATTCTTCAAGAAATCAGAATGGTCAACCAGTACCCTTCGAAAGGCTAGCACCAGGCTTTCAAATCGGGTATAATATTTAGCAATGAATACACAATTACTCAAACAAGCTGAAGAGAAAATGAAAGCTGCCCTAGATCACTTGAAAGGTGAATTAACTGGAGTACGTTCTGGTCGGGCTAATGCTGGCTTAGTAGACAGTATAAAAGTGAATGTATATGGACAAGAAACTCCACTAAAAGCAATTGCTACAATTTCTACTCCAGATGCTAAGACAATTCAAATTCAGCCCTGGGACGCCTCAAATCTTGCTTCTATTGAAAAGGCTATTTCATCAAAAGAAACTTTGGGTTTGAATCCAAATAATGATGGGCACGTTATTCGTATTAATGTACCACCAATGAGCGAAGAAACACGCACGCAAATGGTTAAGCTTATTCACGAAAAAGCTGAAACCGCTACTATTTCACTGCGCAATGCTCGTCACGAAGCTATTAATGATGCCAAAGTTGCAGAAAAAGATAAGCTACTTTCTCAAGATGATTTGAGCCGGCTCGAAAAAGACGCCAATGCACTAATTGATACTTATCAGAAACAAATGCATGAGCTCACTAGTGCCAAAGAAATAGAACTTATGCAAACTTAAGAAAAGAGATAGATTTTTACTTATGTCAGATCTGAAAGCGCCACTCAATCATATAGGATTTATTTTAGACGGTAATCGCCGGTGGGCTACCCAAAACGGACTTAGCTCGGTAGAGGGGCATAAGGCTGGTTATAAAAACCTGAAAGCTATTGCACAAGCATGTTTTGACAAAAAAATTACCTACTTTAGCTGCTATTTGTTCTCCACAGAAAACTGGCAAAGATCTAGTGAAGAAGTGGGGTATCTAATGAGCCTTGCTCTCAGAGTTATTTTAAAAGATGCCAAAGAATTGAATGAAAAGAATGTTTGCTTAAAGATAGTTGGCTCACGTGAAAATCTTGATAAGAAGCTTATTGCTTCAATTGAAAAAGCTGAAGAATTAACTCAAAATAATACAGCAGGTACCTTTGCGGCTTGTTTTAATTATGGTGGTCAACAAGAAATTGTTACGGCCACGCAGGCTATTATAGAATCAGGTATTGTATCTAGTGATATCACTGAAGACACTATAAAAAAACACTTATATACAAAAGATATGCCAGCGCCAGATCTCATAGTTCGCACTAGTGGAGAGCAACGGTTGAGTAATTTTTTGTTATGGGATAGTGCCTATGCTGAACTAAAATTTGTTGAGAAATTTTGGCCAGATTTTAACGTAGAGGATCTTGATGCTGTTTTAGAAGATTACACTCAACGCACTCGTAGGTTTGGCGAATGATTATTTTAATAATTCTCGGTGTGGTTGCTATATTTTCACTTCTAGTGATTGTTCATGAGTTTGGTCACTTTAGTGCGGCTCGCCGTGAGGGTGTGACAGTAGAAGAGTTTGGTATTGGGTTTCCACCAAAACTCGGCGGGCGAAGATTTAAAAAGTACGGTAAGACAGTCTTTAGTATCAATGCTTTACCAATTGGCGGGTTTGTAAGACTTAAAGGAGAAGATGGGTCAGAAAAAGGCCCTGATAGTTTTGCAGTGCAAAAATTTTGGCCAAAAACTCGCATCTTAATGGCCGGTGTGACCGTGAATTTTATTATTGCCTATGTTATTTTTACATTCTTACTCATGATAGGCATGCCACCTATTGGCCAGACTTTGCCAAGTTTTGGCCCTATTCAGCCGAAGGTTATGGGTCAGGGTGAACTAACGATATTTAGTGTAACAAAAGACAGTGCTGCCTCTAAGGCTGGTCTTGTACAGGGCGATACGCTTATTTCGATAAATAATACTGGATTGCGCAATAATACTGAATTGCGTGATTATACACGAGCACATGCGGGTGAACAGGTGATAATTATCGCAAAACATAATGGTACGCAGGTAGAAAAAGTAGCAATTCTCGGCACTAACCAATCTGTTGGAATTTTAGGAGTTAGTGCCGAACAATTGCAATTAAGTGGCTACAGTTGGTGGGCTGCTCCAATTGCCGCACTTGTATTAATGGCGCAGTTTGTGATGGCTACACTAGCGGCTTTCGGTAATCTTATTGTTGGTTTATTTACTCGTCATACTGTAAGTGATCAGGTGTCGGGGCCTATTGGTATCGTTTCGATTTTTTCTCAAATAGTAAATTTTGGACCAAGATTTGTACTATTGTTTGTGGCATCTATTTCACTGAGTCTAGCAGTTATTAATGCCCTGCCTTTGCCGGCTCTCGACGGTGGACGCGAGTTTGTACTCATACTCAAAAAACTAGGTGTTAAAATTACACCAGAACGAGAGAATATATTTCACCTTATGGGTTTTGTAGCACTTATTGGCTTAATGATCATTATAAGTATTAGTGATATTGCACGTATGCGTTAAGTGAGCTTGAGTATGCGAAAAGACATTACAATTGCTAGGGTTTCGTGGGGTGTGCGCGACATTACACGAATGATTTTGCTGACTGCAATTATTCCGATGGGCATTTTTTTATTGCTTGTTGGCTTAAGTCATTTTGGGCTTTTGCCAAGTGCTGTGCGAGATACAATCAAGCATAATGATTTTGTGGTAAATCTAGGGTTTAGTATATTGGTTTCGGTAACAGAAATTGCTTTAGTCTTTTGGTTGGTACGTAAATATAATCTCAAACTATCAGATATTGGGCTACAAAAATTCTCAATTTTTAAAGCGGTAGGATATATTTTGGCAGGGCTTATTATCTTTATGATATTTATTGCAATTGTTTTTGCAATTGTAAGTGTTTTGGTACCAGCAATAGATGTGAATCAAGCACAGGATGTAGGTTTTGAATTTGGTAAAAAAGGGGTGGGTTTTTGGTTTAGCTTTGCTGCTACTGTTATTTTGGCGCCTATTGTAGAAGAAATCTACTTTAGAGGGTTAATATTACCGGCGTTAAGTAAACGGTATGGATGGCTTTGGGGTGTACTAGGTAGTAGCGCATTTTTTGCAGTCTTACATTTTCAGCTTAATGTAATTATTTACACCTTTATTCTCGGGTTAATTTTGAGTTTTTTCTTTATTCGCCTTAAGAGTATAATCCCGGGTATTGTATTGCATATGATTAATAATACGTTTGCCTTTATTGTGCTGGCTGGGTTGATTAAATAGTAAACTTACAATTCATCACACTTTCTTACTATTCAGATTCAAAAACCCCTAGCAACAGATGGCCAGGCTTGTTACACTAGTAGGTGATGATAAATTCACTACTCGGTAATTTTAGTCACGATATTGGTATTGACCTTGGTACGGCCAATACTTTAGTGTACGTGCGTGGTAAGGGCATTATGATTAATGAGCCATCGGTAGTAGCTATTAATACTAAAAATAAGCAAATTTTGGCCATTGGTGATGAAGCTAAACGCATGGTCGGCAAGACACCGGCTAATATTGTCGCCACCCGCCCTCTTGTTGATGGGGTAGTGAGTGACTTTGAAATAACTGAACAAATGCTCAAGTATTTTATTGAAAAAGTACATAAAGAAAGTTTTGTATTGTTTCCGCGCCCTCGAGTAGTAATAGGTATTCCGTCTGGCGTAACTGAAGTAGAGAAACGTGCTGTAGAAGATGCGGCTACAAATGCTGGTGCGCGCCAAGCCTTTTTAATAGAAGAACCAATGGCTGCTGCTGTCGGTGCTGGTCTACCGGTACACGATGCAGCTGGTAGTATGATTGTAGATATTGGAGGTGGTACAAGCGAAGTGGCTGTTATTAGTCTTGGTGGTATTGTGTCAAGCCGAAGCGTACGTATTGCTGGCGACGAATTAACTGATGATATTATTGCTTATGCTAAAGAAGAATTTAGCTTACAAATTGGTGAGCGTACGGCTGAGGCAATAAAAATCAATATTGGTTCGGCGGCTAAGCTAGATAAAATGCTTGATGCTCCTATACGTGGCCGTGATTTAGTGACTGGCTTACCAAAAGAAATGACCATGAACTCTGACGATGCTCGCAAAGCTTTGGCTCGCAGTGTACGCGCAATTGTTGACGCGGTAAAACATACTATTGAAGAAACGCCACCTGAACTTTTGGCAGATATTATGGATAAGGGCGTATATTTGGCAGGCGGGGGTGCTTTGCTTAGAGGTCTTGATGTTTTACTGGCATCGCAGACAAAAATGCCTGTTCATATAGCCGAAGACCCCTTAACAGCGGTGGTGCGTGGTACGGGTATGGTACTCGAAGATCTTGATAGTTTAAAAGACGTATTGGTGACCACACAATACGAAAAAGTTCCTTACTAATAGGATTTAATGAGATAGGACCACAGGTGTAATATGAAAAAAAATGTCTTGATTCCAATTGTGATCGTCAGTGGTATGGCTTTACTCATAATTATTCTAAAGTTGAGTGGAGTATTGTGGCCTTTTAGAATTCTTAATGACCAAGTCTGGAATCCTATTGGTTCTCGTCTGGTTTTTGTACGGAATAGTTTCAATGATCAATATGCCTTTTTAAGCTCAATAACAAATTTGAATAAAGAAAATAAAGATCTTCGTTCGCAAGAGCTAGAATTGCGTCAACAGTTAAGTAGCTTAAAAGAAGTGGTACGCGAAAACGATTTATTGCGTACACAACTGAATTTTAATGCTCGATTAAATTTAGATCTTGTTCCGGCTCGAGTGGTGAGTGTTGAGCCAGATAATACCCGGCATTTTATTACGATCGACAGGGGTAACTCTAGTGGTATTAAGAAAGGCCAGGCAGTTGTTAGTAGTGGGGTATTAATTGGAACGGTTGACGAGGTAAGTGATTTCAGCTCAAAAATATTTTTAGTTAATGATCCAGATTTTCGTATTCGAGCAATTGGCCAAGATGGTCGGGCCCAAGGTATTGTACGCGGACAAATTGGCCGGGGTTATGTGTTTGAAAAAGTTGCGCAGAATGAAACCATTAATCAAAATGAACAAGTTATTACTGCCGGCTCGGGCCTGGTACCACAAGGTATTCTAATAGGTGCAATTGAAACGGTGAATAAAGCTGATAATGCTATTTTTCAGTCGGCAAGCTTAAAACCACTGGTTAATTTAAATTCACTTGAGCTAGTCTTTATTGTGACGGGCTTGCGCCAATGAAACTAGCACTAAGTTGGCTTATACTATTTTTTCTAATTATTTTTCAAATCACTCTCGGACAGAGCTTTGGTCCGATTGGTGTTGCTCTACCGCTTTGCTTGATAGCCATGGTGGTGTTTTCGGTATTTTTACCCACTGAGCAGCTTCTGTATATGGCTTTGACAGCTGGTGTCGTCTTAGATGCTAGTAGTGGTAGGGATTTTGGCCTCAATATTACTTTCCTTCTGTTTGTGGCATTATTTTGTAAGCTCGTTTTACGGCTTGATGAGCGTAGTCAAACCTTACCAATGGTACTCTTGCTAAGCGCTCTGATGGTAGTGTTGTATAATTTTTTACTGTTTGTCGTTGTTTTTTCAGCAGATCATCTCAGTGAAATATCGCGCTATATGTCACAGTTAGGCGTTCAAGTTGGTTATACAATTATATGTGCAACTTTACTCTTCGTACTTGTTAGCTGGGTAAATCGTGTACAGTGGAAATTTGGTAAAAAAAGAAAGTTTGTAGTGAGGTAGTTGCTAATATGAATATATTTGGTGATTTTTATGATAGAGCCTATGGGTTTCGTTCTTCAAAAAAAGAAGTACGAATGCGTCAGAGTGAAGACTGGTCGGCTGCTATTATGGCGGGGAGTTCAGAGAAGATTCAACTAGAAGAACCAATTCGTAGTCCAATGTATATACTACTACTATTATTGATAGTGGTTTTCGCCTTGGCCTTACTAGCCCGGCTATCCTACTTGCAAATAATTACCGGGCAACAGCATAGTTTACTAGCTAGTGGCAACAGAGTACGAACGACCGCTATTGCTGCACCAAGGGGGGCTATTTATGATCGTAATGGGGTTGTTTTGGCTCGTAATAATGCTCGATTTGATTTAGTTGTTATTCCTGCACAGTTACCTCTAAGCGTTGAGAAGCGTGCTGAGGGCTATACGCTCGTTGCACAATTAACAGGTAAGACTACTGCTGAAGTAAAAACAATTATTGAATCAAAAGGCCTGCGCTATAGCTTGCCTATAGTAGTATCTGAAAATATCTCACGTGATCAGGCATTGAATATTGAAGAACGTCACAATGAACTTGTTAGTTATTCTGTCGATACAAATCCATCGCGTGAGTATCTTGATGGAAGTAGCTTAGCGCCATTTTTAGGCTATATTGGTAGGATTTCAGCTGAAGAGTACCAATTGCATCCAGAGTATCGGCCGATTGATTCGATAGGTAAAACAGGTTTAGAAAAATCATATGAGTCAGATCTGCGAGGTATATACGGAAAAGAGCAAACCGAGGTTGATGCCACCGGATTACCTGTTCGCTCATTGGCACGAGTAGAGCCTCAAGCAGGAAATAATTTGATTCTCAGTATTGATAAGGGCCTGCAAGATACTATGCAGCAGGTAGTGAAATCTGCCATAGAAACGGCAGGTAGCAACGCTGGCGCAGCAATTGCAGTTGACCCAAGAAATGGCCAGGTTCTGGGCGCAGTGAACTATCCAAGCTATGATGGTAATTTATTTGCAAAAGGTATAACTCAGGCTCAGTATGAAGGTCTTTTGGGCGACCCAAGTAAGCCACTTTTTAATAGAGTTGCTTCAGGTGGGTACCCTATTGGTTCAACAGTTAAGCCATTTATTTCGACCGCTGCCTTACAAGAGGGTGTGATTAATTCAACTACCACAGTTCAAGACAAGGGTCATCTTGATGTGCCAAATATTTATAATCCCTCTATTGTATATGTTTTTAAGGGTTGGAAACCAGAAGGTCTCGGAACGGTCAATGTTTTGCGAGCTATTACTTGGAGTTCAGATATTTTCTTCTATATTGTTGGCGGTGGATTTGAGAATACTAAAGGGCTCGGGCCAACTCGTCTGACAGATTGGTATAAGCGTTTTGGTTTTGGCAAGGTGACAGGTGCAGATATTGGTGATGAATCATCTGGTTTTGTTCCAACTCCAGAAACAAAAAAGAAAACATCAGACGATCCATGGTCTGTTGGTGACACCTATAATATCTCGATTGGTCAAGGAGATATGCGGGCTACTCCCTTACAACTGGCAATGGCAACAGCCGCAATTGCCAATGGCGGCACTTTGTATAAACCACATTTTGCTTCAGAAGTACGGACTGATCAGGGTGTGACCGTGCGCCCGATCAGTCCAGAAGTGATTCTGGCAAGTATAGCTTCTCCGGCAACTTTGAGTCTTGTGAAGCAGGGTATGGAAGGAGCGGTAGAATCAGGCACCGCTTGCTGTAGCCTAAAACGCGAAGTGCCGGTAAAAGTTGCAGGTAAAACCGGAACAGCCGAAACCAGCTCACAGGGTTTTGACAGTAAGAATCCTGTAACTAAGCCACATGCTTGGTTTACGGCTTACGCTCCTGCAGATAATCCCAAGATTGTTTTGGTTGTCTTAGTAGAACACGCTGGCGAAGGTGCTGAGTACGCAGTGCCGGCCGCTAAAGATATATTGAAATATTATTTTTCAACACCAAGAAATTAGTATGTCAATATATGGTCAGCTATATTTATTATATTTGTAGTAAAAGCTTTAAATTGTGCATTTTCTTGATAATTCGGGGTTGACTTCGTATGAGCAATTTGAGAGAATAAAAACAAACGAAAGACATTAAAGTCTTCTCACTAAAGACGGACCTAAACCCATGTTATTAAAAGAATATGCGGAGGGTCATTTTTCTTAGAGATGATCGTTATCAGATAAGGAGAAACGAATACAAATGACACATCCAGATTTTTATTTAACACCAGAAGGTATCGTAGACCTACAAAATGAGCTTGATGATTTGGTGAAAAATAAGCGCAAAGAAGTTGCTAATGCCTTGCGTGAAGCTAAAGACAATGGTGACCTATCAGAAAACTCTAGCTGGGATGATGCAAAAGAACGCCAGGCTTTTATTGAAGGTAGAATTATTGAGATAAAAAATATTCTAAAACTCGCCAAACCTATTAAAAAAGGTGTAGCCGATACGGTTGGAGTTGGTTCAAAAGTACATGTCACTCTTGACGATGGCAAACAAGTATTTCATATTGTTGGCTCAACTGAGGCAGACCCAGAAACTGGCAAGATATCTCATGAATCCCCTATCGGAAAAGCCCTACTTGGAAAGAAAGTAGGTGATACTACAGATGTTGAAGTACCGGCCGGCACAATTACTTACAAAATTACTAAAGTAGAATAAATATATTGCTGTTTGTATAAAACTAGGGCGCTTCATGAGCGCTCTTTTTTTGTCAGCTTTGCATACTCATGACTAAAAAAGGTATAATTACTAGATTATGAATACGAATTTGAATGAAAATATGCGGTACTGGGTTGATCAGTTAACTGAAAAAGTTGATAGTGCTCACCCAAAAAATGAAATAATTGTCTCTAGCGGTATTAGTCCATCTGGACCCTATCATGTTGGGCACGCACGCGAAATCCTTACCGCAGAAGCCCTTGTAAGGGGGTTACGCGAGCGTGGGCGTAAGGTTCGACATTTACATTTTGTTGATGCTTTTGATGCTCTACGCAAGAGGTACCCGTATTTACCAGAAAAATATGAAGAAGAAGCAGGTAAGCCGCTTTTTCTTATTCCTGCTCCGGACGGAAAATCAAAATCTTATGCAGATCAGTACTTTTCTGAATATGAAGCAGCTGCTAATAAGCTAGGCATTGAAATGGAAGTTATTTGGACTCATAAAGAATATGAAGCTGGAAAGTTTACGGAACTGATTCAAAAGAGTCTCGAAAAAAGAGATGAAATTGCCGAAGTGCTCTTTAGGGTTTCAGGGAGAACAGTTGATAATGATTGGCAGCCAATTCAGATACTCGACGAAACAAATAATAGTTTGCGAACAGCACAATTTATTGGTTTTGACTCTCAGACTGGCATTGTGCATTATCTGGGATCAGATAGTAAAGAACACTCAGCCGATATATCAAAAGGACAAGTCAAGCTAGACTGGCGCTGTGACTGGCCAGCGCGCTGGGCAATATATGGAATACAGGTAGAGGGTTTTGGTAGAGAGCATGCCACAAAAGGTGGCAGTTATGATACAGGAGTTGGTATAGCTCGAGAGATATATGAAACGCTCGCACCATTACCTGTTCCCTATGAAAATATAAATCTCAAAGGAGAAACCAAGAAAATGTCGTCTTCTCTTGGAAATCTGGTAACAATTGCACAAGTCTTAGAGATTATCCCTTCTGAAGTTTTGCGGTACTTTACTTTTAAGAGTCGTCCAGAAAGACAATTATTATTTGATCCAGCGCTCGGTTTATACAATTTAATTGATGAGTATGCAAAAACAGAAAGTGAAACTTTACTGGGTAAAGATCCTGAGTTTAAGCGTGCCTGGCAGATATCCTTATTGAAAGGTGATCAACACGTGATCAGTACGGTACCCTTTAGTCATTTAGTATCAAGCTACCAGACAGCTCAAGCTGATGAAAAAATTGTTTTTGACATTCTAAAAAGAACCGGTCATACAGATGCGGTCAAACTGCAGTCAGATACAATTAGCCGTGAACTTGTATATGTTGATCATTGGTTAAAAAACTATGCACCTGATGATGTGAAGTTTTCGGTTATTGGTAAGCCGAGTATAGAATGTAGTCAAAAACAAAGAGGTTATTTGAACCTATTGCAAAACAAGCTCATAGATCTAGACTTTCAGGCTGAAGCTATTCATCAAACAATCTATGAAACTGCAACAGAAATTGATCTCCCAGCTAAAGAAGCTTTTCAGCTAATATATCAGATTTTCATTGGTAAAAACGCTGGTCCTCGATTGGGATTCTTCTTATCTTCTCTAGGAAAAGATTTTGTACTTGAGAGAATTCAAGATATTAGTAATCAAAAGAGAGTATAATTAGTATAATGATAGATATAAAATTACTTCGTGAAAACCCAGATGTTGTCCGTGACAGTATTAAAAGACGTGGTCTATCTATAGACATTGATAAGGTGCTTGGTCTTGATCAAAAGCGCGTTGCATTAATGCAACAGAGTGAAAGCTTGCGCTCAAAGCTAAAGATTGATGGTAAGCCGACGGCAGATGAACTAGCAAGTCTTCAAGAAACAAAAAAACGTTTTGAGCAGGCTAATAATGAGCTAGAGAAACTGACAGACGAGTATAATGAACTTTTTACTCAAATTCCCAATTTTATCGCAGAAGGTACACCTGAGGGTGGTGAAGAAAATAATCGTGAAGAAAAACGAGTAGGAGAAACACAGCAAGAATTTACTCCAAAAGATCACATTGAGTTGTCTGAGTTGCATAACCTCATCGATTTTGAAGCGGGCGCTAAAGTAGCTGGAGCTAAATTTTACTTTTTGAAAAACCGCGCAGTAAAATTGTGGCGAGCTGTTACTCACCTGACAATGGATATTTTAGAAGAAGAAGGCTTTGAGCTTTTGATGGTGCCCCATATGGTCAATATGAAAGTAGCTGAAGGGACAGGATATTTACCAAAAGGTGAAGAAAACCAAAATTACATTGATAAAGACCAAGGTCTTGTAATGATAGCAACTGCAGAGCTTCCGCTGACAGGTCTGCATATGGATGACACTCTCAATATTGATAAGCCAAAAATGTACGCTGGTATAAGCCCTTGCTACCGTCTTGAGGCGGGTACGTATGGTAAGTTCAATAAAGGCCTATACAGAGTACATCAGTTTGAAAAACTCGAAATGTATATTTATTGCCGGCCTGATGAAAGTGAGGCAATATTACAGAAAATCTTGAAAGTAGAAGAAAGAATTTGTTCAGCATTAGAAATTCCGTATCGAATTATTCGTATTGCCGCTGGTGATTTAAGTGCACCGGCTTATAAAAAATATGATGTTGAATATTTTAGCCCTGTAGAAAATGAGTATCGTGAGTTAACGAGCTGTAGTAATTGTACTGATTTTCAAGCGCGCAACCTTAACATTCGTTTTCGAAACACTAATGATAAGCTTGAGTTTGTACATACACTCAATGGAACAGCAGTAACGTCTAGCCGAACCCTTGTAGCATTATTAGAGAATCATCAACAAGCTAACGGAGAGGTGACGATTCCAGAAGCATTACAAAGATATTATGGATCAGCTAAATTATAGGAGGAAAATATGATTAAAATTCAACTAACAGGTAGAAAATATGACATCGAGCCTGAGCTAAAGAAATACGTTACCAAAAAACTTGGTCACTTAGACAAGTATTTACCTCGCGATCATAAGGCAAAAGGTATGTCAGTTGAAATCTTTCGTGATCCAAGCGGAAAAGAAGATAATCGTTATAGAGTAACCGCAATTCTCGAAATTGCTGGCCCAGATATTATTGCCGAAACCGCTACTATTAATCCTCATTCAGCTGTTGATATTGTTGAGCAAAAACTGAAATTACAGATACGAAAATATAAAGACAAGCATTCTGTTAAGCATTACCGCGTCAAAGAAATGTGGGATAAAATAAAAGGTCAGGAATAGAATTTCTCAAGTAGACCTGATACTAGTCACTTTTCTGGTATAATATTATCTATGTCTTTTCTATCTAAAATTTTTGGTGATCCAAATGCGCGTGAGGTAAAAAAAGCCGAGATTCGAGTAACACGAATAAATGCACTTGAGGACTCTATGAAGAAACTCAGTGATACTCAATTACGTGCAAAAACTGATGAACTCAAAAAGCGCCTTGCCAAAAAAGAGACCCTTGATGATATTTTAGAAGAAGCTTTTGCTGTTGTGCGTGAGGCTAGTAAAAGAGTTCTGAAAATGCGTCATTTCGATGTACAGCTTATTGGCGGTATTGTTTTACACCAAGGTGCAATAGCTGAGATGCGTACCGGTGAAGGTAAGACACTTGTGGCAACGTCTCCGTTATATTTAAATGCTCTTGAGGGTAAAGGTACTCATTTAATTACAGTTAACGACTATCTAGCGCGTCTACATGCCGGCTGGATGGGTGAAGTGTATCATTTCTTAGGTCTCTCAGTAGGAGTGATTATGCAC
>JACDEK010000104.1 GCA_013816445.1 Candidatus Saccharimonadota bacterium | reverse complement strand
GTTGTTATACCAAACAGATTATCGGCACAATGCATCGTCTCATGATTATGAGTAATCACCAGTATTTGCGAGTGGCTAGCAAGCTCACCAATTATATCAGTAAACTTGGTTGAGTTATCGTCATCCAGTGCCGCGTCTACCTCATCGAGTACAATAAAAGGCGGGGGATTGGTTGTGAGTATGGCTGCAAGCAAGGCAATGGCTGCCAAGGCCTTCTCGCCACCAGAGAGAGCATTAATACTTTTACCCCGTTTGCCCTGGGGGCTGACAAAGATTTCTATACCATATTCGTCATCTTCACCCATCACTAAGCTGAGTTCTGCTTTGCCACCAGCAAAAAGCCGTACAAAATACTGTGAAAATGCCGCATTAATCTTGGTGAATGATTTGGCAAATCGCAGCTTAATGTCATCTTCTAGGTCAACAATCAGCTTTTCAGTATCAGTAATAGCCTTGTTAAGATCTTTTTCTTGAGAGCGCAAAAACTCAACCCGGGCAGCAGACTCTTGGGCTTCTTGGGCTAGCTCTGGGTCAATAGACTCAATGCTCTTTAACTCATACTCAAGCTGTTCTACTGCCTGTAAGCTAATGGCGTTATGTGCCATACTTGGCTCTATCTTGTAGCCCGCACTAAACCATTCGCTGGCAAGATTTTGCACAGCCAGCAGCTGAGTAATAATATCTTTTAAAACTTGCTGTTTTTCTTGAGCGAGCATTTCTAGCTTTGTTTTGTTACTGGCTAGCTTTTCTATTTCTTGACCAACTTTGGCATAGTGATCGTTCTGACTGGCTAGATTATTAGTATACTCATAGAGCGCCTGCCTTTGCTCGCTAATATTTGTATCAAGCTTTTTGATAGACGCTTTGATACTATCGATTTTTTTTATATGCACAGCAATATCTGCTTGAATCTTCTTTGACTGACTACTACTACTTTCTTTGAGCTGAGTATCAATTATCTTGACTTGATCTTCAAGGCTTGCAATATCTATCTCAATTGAGCGCAAGCCCAAAACTTCTTTGGTTTGAATTTCTACAAAATCTTCTCTAGTCGCCATAAACTTACTGATTTGGTTTTGTGTCTTTACAATATCTACGGCTAAGCCCCCGGCATTATCTTGCGATGCCAGCTCAAGCATTTGTGATAGCTTCAACATACTGGCATCTATGGCTTGGCGTGAACTTGTTTGTCTGAGCTGAGTACGTACTAACTGCACTAAGCCAAGGGCATGATTAACATATTCTTTCTTTTGGCTTTTTTCTAGCTGGGCCCGCATACCCTCAAGCTGAGTTATTACATCACCTAGCTGGGCATTGATTGTTGCTATTTCACTATCAACTTGTTGAGTTTTTACCTTATGTTGGCCATGGGTATGAGTTAATTTTGCTAGCTCTGAGAGTAGACGGCTTTTCTTACTCTCAAGCTCTTTTATTAAGACCTTGCTGGGCTGAAATGTCTGTAAATCAGATTCTAGTACGCTGAGCTCACTTTGTAATAACAATTGTTGTTGAGTAAGATTGTCACGCTCAAACTCTAAGGCCTTCAGATTCTCAGCTTGTTTGGGCGATGATTGCTTCTCAAAAGTATTGTGTTGTCTAAAATCTTGAAGATCTTTTGTGGCACCGGTAATTTGTATCAGCAAAGAATCTAGCTGCTGCTGAGTATCTGTTGCCCGCACTGAGAGACCATGAAGAGTTTGTGATAGGTAGGCCTTACGAGATACATGTAGTTTTTCTTGTAACTCTTTTGCCTTACTAGCATTTGCTACTTGCCGTTGCAACAAAGCTATTGCCGGCTCAAGCTCACTCAATACATCTTGCACACGTACAATATTAGACCGCGAAGACTCAAGGTTTTTTTTAGCTACCTGACGGCGCATATCAAATTGTTTAATACCGCTAGCTTCGTTGAATAACATCTTTCGCTCAGCGCCCGATGTTGTTAACAGCTGATCTATCATTCCCTGGCCAACCACCGTATAGCTTTCAATACCAAAACCAACACTAGCCAGCATTTCTTCTAGCTGACTGAGCTTTGTTTTGCGGCCATTGACTCTATACTGACTTTCGCCTGAGCGCAATAATTGACGAGAAATTTCTACTTCACTAGCACCGATAGGAAACTTACCCTTGCTGTTATCAAGCAGTATTGTTACCTCGGCCATACTGGCCTGAGGCTTAGTCTCAGTACCATGAAAAATAATGTCTTCTGACTTCACTGCTCGCAGACGACGCGTTTTTTGCTCACCCAAGACCCATCGTATGGCATCGGCAACATTACTCTTGCCAGACCCATTAGGGCCAACAATTGCCGTCACTCCTTTTTCAAATACAAAAACTTTTCTCCCGCCAAAAGACTTAAAGCCAGCAATTTCTAGTTTTTTTATTTGCATCTATTCTCACCTTGCATTGATCTATTGTAGCCTAGCAAGCTTAGCTTAAGCAATAATTGAGTAGCATTATCTCTGGCTAAATAAAAAGCCCAAGTTAACCTTGGGCTAGCTCACGTGCGTGAGAACTAATAATATCACTAATCAATGCCAGTACTTTTGGATTCA
>JACDEK010000103.1 GCA_013816445.1 Candidatus Saccharimonadota bacterium | reverse complement strand
TGTTTTACGTAACTACTCGACTTTTCTCTATGTAGTAATGGTTGGGCTTCTTCTTTTGGTAGAAGTATTTGGGGCAAGTCGATTGGGTGCTACTCGCTGGATTAACCTTGGTTTTTTTCAATTTCAGCCATCTGAATTTGCAAAGTTAGCATTAACAATTGTTTTGGCAAAGTTTTTTGCATCCTCATATGATAAGAGTGATAAGTTTAAGTATTTAGTTATATCTCTTTTATACCTATTGCCACCACTTATACTAGTTCTTGCGCAGCCAGACCTAGGAACCGCAATGGTATTATCTGCTATCTGGCTTGTAATGGCACTAACGAGCCGTATTAAAAAGCGATACTTTGTTATATTGATTGTAGTTGCAGCTCTGGCGATACCAATTATTTATCCACGATTAGCACCCTATCAGAGGCAACGCATCACGACTTTTATGAACCCGGCAGCTAATCCTTCTGGTACTGGCTATAATGTTAATCAAGCAATTATTGCAGTTGGGTCGGGAGGAATATTTGGGCAAGGCTTGAGCTCAGGTAGTCAAAGTCAGGGTAATTTTTTACCATCACAACATACAGACTTTATTTTTGCTGTACTCAGTGAAAAACTAGGTTTTCTAGGTGCCCTGGTAACAATTATCTTATATTCAATCTTAGTTATAAGAGCAATCTGGATTGCCCGCAATGCCAATGACAGATTTGGTACATTTTTAGCAATTGGTATTGCCACAATGTTTGCTTTTCATGTTGTAGTAAATATTGGTATGAATATTGGTATATTACCCGTCACAGGTATACCTTTACCGTTTATTTCAGCTGGCGGTACCAGTATGATTATATCTCTACTATCAGTCGGAATTTTAGAGAGTATCTATGCGCGTCGGCGTACTTTAACACTGAGTAGTAAAGAAGTTTATGAGTGATAAAAAACTAGTGAGTACTATAAATAGTTCAAAACCACCTTCAAGAAGACAATTAAAAAAGTTGAGTAGTCTTATTGTTGCGCTTGCCGTGGGTGGTGTAATGATATGGGTAGGCAAAAACGCTACAACTCAAAAAACTATTATTACAAATTCATCAGGAGAAGGTCACCGCATAATAAAAGTCATAGATGGCGATACGGCCGAGATTGATATAAAAGGGCAAAAACGCACCGTTCGATTTATTGGGATGGACACGCCTGAGGTGGTTGATCCTCGTAAGACTGTGCAATGTTTTGGCCGAGAAGCGAGTAATAAAGGCCATGAATTACTTGAAGGTAAAACTGTACAATTAGAATATGATCCGGTTGTTGGTGAACAAGACAAATATGGCCGTCTCTTAGCTTATATTATCTTATCAGATGGTAGTATTTATAATCAACGCATGATTGCTGAGGGCTACGCGCATGAGTATACGTATCAGAGTCAAGTTTACAAATATCAAGCCCAGTTTAAGGCCGCCGAAAAAGCTGCGCAAGTTGCAGACCTTGGCTTGTGGAGCCCTAACACTTGCAGTGGCGACACAAAGAAATCTGCAAGATAGTATTGATGAATCATCTGCTATGTTTAAGTAATGTTTAAATCTGCTACAATATGCTTATGTTTATTTCTTCACAAGCACTTCATTCGCAGTATTCAGAAGATAAAAAACAACGAGAGTATGAATTGGTTGAGCAATTTCTGCACGTTTGTTCTGACTTTACCGGTTATACGTTTATGCAGTTTTCTGAGAATCCCGACATGATTTACGAAAAAGGTGAGCAACAAATAGGTTTTGACAGTGTAATTATTTCAGAAGACCAAGCTACTGTAGACTGTTATTTTGACGAAGGTATGTGTGCAATTTCACTACCCACCAAGCTCACGCCGTCTGAAAAAAGTGATAAAATAGCGGTATTTTTTGAGAATAAGCTATTTAAACATTGGCGCCGATATGCTTTACCAACTGTATTAGTATTTTCACTTGTAGATACAGAGCTAACTACTTTTGATCAACTACTTAATGTTGCTCAGCGCTTTGAACTACCAGAGTTTTCGCTGTTTAATATTTCTGATTACTATCTTTGTGACGGTAAGCGCTTCATTAAAATCAGCGAGACTCCTAAAAGTAAACTGTAAAGTAAAGTTTTTGTTTGTATTTTTATATTTTTTAGGTATTACAGTAATTTTCTAGAGCGTATTATTATTGAGGCTGTCTGTTAATTGAACTGATACATTTGTACCGTTGTCTGAGTCTACATTAGAGTTTACATTTCCAGAGTTATTGGTGTTGTGCGAGTCAGTTGTATTGGTGTTGGTTGTAACGGTCGATGATGTAGCGGTATTGTTAGAGTTATTACCGTTGTTTGATCCATTACCGTTATTACTATCACTGGTGTTTCCTGAGCCATTACCGTTGTTTGAGTCGCTGGTGTTGTTATTATCGTGGTTTGAATTATCGGTGTTAAAGCTACCTTCATTGTTGGTAGAGGTGGTTGTAGTAATGATGTTTGTTGTTGTACTCGTTTGGTTACTTGTATTGTTGTAGTTTGGTAATACCGCGCTAAGAACTGCGACAGTATGTACCTCACCTGACATCGCTTGAGC
>JACDEK010000041.1 GCA_013816445.1 Candidatus Saccharimonadota bacterium | reverse complement strand
AATCAACAAATAGGGGGGTCTGTCGGTCAACCGGGTGCTAGCGCACAGCCGGGCGATTTGGCGTCTACGCAACAACCAATGCAACCAGCTCAAGTGCCACAACCCGTGCAGCCCGTAGACCTAAGTGCAACACAACCAGCTCCTTTGGGCGGCATGCCACCAACAGATCTACAGGCTCAACCAGTTCAGTCGGTTCAGCCAACACCAGTAGCGCCTGATTGGCAAAATCAAGCAACTGCAGATGCTGCAGCCTTGCCTGTAGGAGTAGACAACTATGCTGTTAATACACCTATTCAGCCTGTTTATGATCAGTCAAACCAGAGTGTACAGCCATTACAACCTGTACAGTCTATGGTGCCTGAAGCACCTGTTGTTGCTCAACCAGGACTACCTGTAAGTGATCCATATGTTACTCCTTCAGCTATTCCACAGGGTAATACACTTGATTTAAGTGGACAGCCCCTTAATCAGCCAGTTCAACCAAATCAACAGGTTCCCTATACACTTCCTGCAGAGCCCGGAGTTATGCAACCAGGTATAGATGTACAGCCAACTACTCCAGTGGCTTCAAGTATGCCTGGTATGCCAGGCGATGATATGGCTGGCATACCAAGTGATTTTGGTACTAGCTTTAACGCCCAGGCCGATGACATGGCTGCCGCACAAAACGCAAAGAAGAGTAAGCCAATGAAACTGATTATTATCGGTGTTGCTGTACTAGCAGTAGTTTTGATTCTTGGTCTCGTACTAGTATTTTCATCACGCAATAGTCGCAAACCAGCCATTCAGCTCAATGAAACACCTGTTACCCAGCCCGATCAAGCAAAAGATTCAAGTTCAACAACCCCTGTAGTAATACCAGCCGGCTATCAAAAAGTTGATCGTGACTGCTACAGTTATGGCGTACTTTTACCAACAACGGTTGATTTCACTAAAACTGCCTGTAGTATGGATGCCAAATTCGGTAGTCTCTCACAGTATATCTTGACAATCTCTCCGGTAACCGATGCTGTTGTAGACTTACAAAATCTTGTTGATAAAGCTAAGATTGGTACTATAACTAGTCAAGATGATATTAAGCTTGGTGGAGTTGTGGCCAAAAAAATTATTCAAAAAGTGAATGGTTTAGATCAACAGACAGTTGTGGTTATTCCAACCAACAAGGCCTACCTATCGGCTGGTAAGTCCGTTAACGGTTTTATTATCAATACCTCAGCGAGTGACGATGCCTCTAAAACTGCTAGTGCAACTCTCATTTCAACTTGGGTCTGGAAATAGACTTTTTATAGTTTGCCGAACTGTTTGAGCTTGCAATTATTTACTGCTTTCATCTAGACTAACAGCATGAAAAAATCTGATAAACTAACTGTCTATATAGTAGGTACGGCGTATTCAGGCTCGACTTTGATTGGTTCTGCGCTAAACTCGCATTCGCGTATGTTGTACGTTGGTGAAATTAATAGAATTCCAGCTTACATAAAGCAGTATAATCACAGCAAGCACCCTGCGAGCTGTACGAACTGTTTAATTACGGATCAACAGTGTAAAATTTTTTCAGAAAAGAATATACAAAAAATAGGTAATATGTCGCCTATTAAAACTTTTGACTACATTAGAAAAATTACACAAAAACCAATTGTGATTGATGGATCAAAGCTTATTGACTGGCTACGTGTTAGTACAAGTAAGGATTTGTCAGATCAAACAAAAGTTATAATTCTTACTAAGAATCCAGTTTCTTATCTGCAGAGTTGTAAACAAAGAGGTATAGAGCCTCTATGGGCCGAAGCAAATGCTTGGCGCGATACATACTTCGATGCTATGCGAACGTGCAGTAGACTTGGGCTTCCATGTCTGGTTGTGCGTCTTGAAGACTTTTTAAGGGCCCCAGAGCGTGTTTTGCGGCAAGTTTGTGGGTTTGTTGGTGAAGGCTTTGAAAAACGTATGCTTGAAGCTAAAATGCCCTTGCATGCAATAGGTGGGAACCCGGGGGCTTATTTAGGGTATGTTGATAAAAAGATTCTAGTGAATCGCTATGAAGAGATGGGTCAGAAAGAGTTTGATATTAACCCTATGCGTCTCAAGACTAAGCTTGTTAGCAAACTGCAATCAAGAAAGAATTTGCGAGCTATTCAGAACTTAACTCTTGAGACGCCAGGTCTTATAGATATTGCTACTCAGTTAGGGTATGTGTATTCTGATTTTTTAGACTAGAAACTGGGCTTCTTGGTCTTAAAGCGCCACAGCCTATACGGCAAACGAAAATGATAATAGGTTGCCGCGCCCCATTTCCATCCTTGATGAAAGTAGAATGATTTGAATGCATTGCGATCTAAAAGAAGCATTTTCCAAACCTTGAGAGTACTTGAATGTGTGTTTATCATCGGGCAGATTGGCTCATCTTGAGTACCATAGTCAAAATCAAGCTTCGCTAGGGTAGAGATCATATGTTTTGAGGGAAACTGTAGTTCTTCAATTAATTTTTGCTCATTCTGAAAGTAAAATTCTTCAGCCGTTAGGCCACTGCGATTAAAATATTCAATGCAGGCCTTTATGCCATCAAGAATATGTTTGCGAGTTGGGTTGTTTTTATTATCTCGGTTCAAAAAACTTTCCCATACCTCAGGCTGGTAGAGGTATAGTGCATTGTCATCATTGAGAGAATTGAAGATCACACCTTCTGATGCAGTGATAATTCTCTGGTCAAATATATTTGTACCGGTGCGCCCCAGATATACTCCACTTAGTTGAGAAGCTACATTTGATTCTGCAAGTATCTCGCTTAGTAGTATCTGAACAGTGTCGTTCCAGCCAATATCAGTAATTATATAGCTTTGCGATTTCTTATTTGTTACTTTTTGCCATTGTTTGAGTGTGTTTTTTAGTTCTGTTTGCCAGAGCTTTCGTGCAGCAGTTAAATCAATCTCTTTTAGTGCTGATGTAGACTGAGACTTCTTACCGAGAAGAAAATAGTAATTACTACCGGGCTTTGCTATGCCAAGGGTAGCTAAAGCATTGAGCTTATTCTTACGACGCAGTATTTTTTTAACAAAAGGAAGCATAGTTTCTAGCTGAACATTTTTTTTGTCTAAAATAGCCACATATGCTCGAATTAAACTTGTGCGGTTCAAGCTGGGTAATGTTTTGGCTGTACCAAAGCCAAGCTGATTATAGAGATCTGAAAATACTTCACTTTCACCTGTGACGAAGATTGGAACTGACTCTTTGAGGTTACTCGTTAAACCAAGCGAATGTAAGTAGTAAATAACGGCTGGTGCAAAAATCCAACCAATTCCCTGAGCTTCTAGAGTTGATGCTTGAGCATTAGTACCTTCTTGATATTCGAGCTCTTCTAATTTTTCAGAAAAACGATCTTGCTGTTCAGAATAAATTTGTCTAACGCGTAGTTTTAACATTATCTTAAACAAATATTTACCGATAAATAACTTACTTCTATGGAGAGGTAAATATAGCCAAAAAGTTTGCATACCGAGCCTTTTTGGATTAGTGGCATCAGAAATTCTATTGTCACCAATATGAAGGTTTGTACTAAAATCTATTTGAAGGTGTTTATCTTGTAACCTTTCAAAAGAACGGCCGCTAGATTTTCCATGCAGATGATCTGCTGAGCTTATACCATCACTAAATATATCTATAGAGTGTGCTTTGAGTAGTTTTTTGAGTTGAGGTGTTTCAAGATACATATCACTAACAAAGTATACCTTGGTTTTTTTGGGTAGTGCTTTCAGAGCCTTAAGAAGAGACTTATTTGGTTTAAGTTGAGATATTTCAAACTTTAATTCTATTTGAGTAAGGCACTTCAAAAGAATTTCTACTTGTTTTTTAGAAAGTTTTACTGAGCTTCGACGTACCACTTCACCAATGATTAGTTTAAATATTTTGGTATGAGTCGTCTCATGATCGTGACCAGCTTGAATATTTGTGTCTCTGAGCAGACGTGTAAATTCATTGCGATGGGTATAAATAAAATACCGAGTAACCGGAATATTTGCCCGTGCAAATTCAGTCTGCATAGCCTTTGCTAGGATAAAAAATCGCCATTGCTCAGGAGCCCATGTACGTAAAAGTATGGTGTCGAAAATATCCACTGTAAGGCTTTTGGGTTGAAGCTTCTCAAGCTTTTTTTGTAAGAAGTATGTGTGCATATAGCTACTATAGACAATCTTATGAGTATTCAAAACCATAAGTACTTTGAGAGAGTAAGGTATAATATACTTAATGAAAAAACGAGTTGTAATTATTCATGGCTGGGCAGATAAGCCTGAAAGGGGTTGGCTTGGCTGGCTGGCTATGCAATTGCGCGAGCAAGGTTATGAAGTTTTAAACCCTGCAATGCCAAATGCCAAAAAACCAAGTATAACTGAGTGGGTAGAGACAGTTAAACAAACTAGCGGTACACTTGATGAAAACACAATTTTGGTTGGCCACTCACTTGGTACGTATGTTTTATTAAGGTACTTATCTGAATACTCTCAGTCAGACAAAGTCAAGGCTCTGATACTTGTTTCAGGATTTTTGTCAGTAAAACCACGTAACAATTCAAATAATACCGATAAAACTGATCATAAAAAATTTTTCTCTCCAGCGCCAGATTTGAAACTTGTACAGGATAAAGCTACCGAAATCTATCATATCTATTCAGACGACGATACTATGGTAGAACCAGCTCGTAGCAAGGAGTTAGTGGATTTGCTAGGGGGTTACTCACTAGAGCTTCATGGTATGGGTCATTTTCTTTCTCGAGACCTCACTGAGTTTCCAGAGCTTCTTAAGGTGATCGATATTATTAATACTATTGAATAACTATTGTATTTATGATATAAAGTAAACCTACCTCGTGACCGAATGACCGAGGTAGTGATGTACCTTTCCCTGAGGAGGATGCTGTGACCCGGACCTATATCAATAGCGTAGCAACATGTAATAGAAAGGTTTTGACAAAGCTTTCAGCTGCAGCTGTCAAAGAAGTACTAGAAGTAGACATGATAGGTACGTATAAGTACAAGTGTATAAGTACCCTTGACAGCATCGCGCTTAATGCTATGACAGCTATGACTCCACATGCTGATGAAACCCTATACTTTCGAGTGGGCGTAAAGGCGATTCAAAACTACTTGGCTGCACGGCCAGGTTTCTTGGAGATTGAGGATCGTACTCAACACACGTCGGTCGCTCCAGCTCCATCCTGATCTAGTAATAATTCCCTGATTATACGTATGTATAATCAGGGAATTTTATGTTCGGTTATTTATGTATAAACAGGTATACTATAGCTATGAATGAGGTTGAAGAAATAAAAAGTCGGCTTGATATTGTGGAGGTAGTGAGTAGCTATATTCCTCTCAAACAAGCGGGTAGCAACTGGAAAGGCATGAGCCCATTTAAAGCAGAAAAAACTGCTAGCTTTATGGTAAGCAGCGATAAAGGGATTTGGCACGATTTTAGCTCTGGACAAGGAGGTGACGTATTTAGTTTTGTGATGCTTATGGAGGGCATGGAGTTTCGAGAGGCCTTAGAGATTTTGGCAAAAAAGGCTGGATTAGAGCTCAAGCCTCGTAGCCAGGCAGACGGGCAAAAGAGTAAATCAAATACTCGGCTCTATGATGCGTTAGAAATTGCAATGAAATATTATCATTTAACCCTTTCTAAAAACCCTGAAGCTCTCAAATATTTTCGTGAAAAACGCAGCCTTAAGCCTGAAACTATTAAAGCTTTTCGCCTGGGTTATAGCCCAGATACCTGGGAGTCACTCAGTAATTATTTACTCAAAAAAGGCTTTACTCAGTCAGAGCTCAAAGATGCCGGGCTAGCGCGGCAAAAAGACGGGCGAGATACTGTCTATGATTTATTTAGGAGTAGGGTGATGTTTCCTATCTTTGATTCTCAGGGTAGGGTAGTGGGTTTCTCAGCTAGAATTTTAGAAGAAAACATAGACAGTGCCAAGTATATCAATACTCCCGATAGCTCGGTGTACCACAAGAGCTCAGCTATTTATGGCCTATTGCAAGCAAAAGACAGTATTCGTACGCTTGATGAAGTGATAGTTGTTGAAGGCAATATGGATGTTGTTGCTTTAGCTAATGGTGGCCAAAAAAACGTCGTCGCCTCTAGCGGTACGGCCTTAACTCTTGAGCAACTACGCATACTTTCTCGACTGACTAAAAACATCAAGCTGTGTTTTGATCAAGATGATGCTGGTATTAAAGCAACCCAGCGTGTAGTAGAGATGGCTGGTGAAATTGACGCCAAGCTAATGGTTATAAGTTATACGAATGCGAAAGATCCGGATGAGCTAATAACCAAAGACTCTAAGGCTTGGCATGAGGCTGTAAGGTTAGCTCAATACGCACCAGATTATATATTTTCTTTTGCTAAGACTAAGTTTGATGTCAAAACAGCTCTTGGTAAGAAACAATTTGCCAACTTTGTCTTGCCCACTGTTGCGCATTTACATGATGAAATAGAAAAACATCATTATGTAAAAAAGCTTGCCCAACTTGTTGATGTACCAGAGCAAACTCTTCAGCAGAAAATTGAGACCGGCTTAGAGCGCAAGCCCGTGACAATCATCTCAGCTGAGCCAGAGGTGCAGAGTAGTAAGCCCAAGAGACAATTAACGCGAGCTGAAAAGATTGAGCGCATTACACTCGAGTTGATGCTAGCACGTTTGCCTTCAAGAGATGTTTTGCAAGATATTGATTACGAGAACCTCTCAGATCTGCATAAGCCGATATTTCTCGTTCTGAGAGATAACCCAAAAGCTAATACTGCTCGGCTGGCAAAACTATTGCCCAAATTTTCTGATTATGTTAAGATACTTTCATTACGGGGAGAACACGTGTATTCTGCTGAGTCAGATCACGACGCACGGCTCGAAGCCTTTACCCAAATATATAGACTAAAAAAGATAGTGATCGAAAAAACCAAAAGACAATTGACTCGTTTGATTGCCGAAGCAGAAGCTGTGGGCGATCAAGGTGAAGTGAAGAAATTATTATTATCATATCAAGCCTTAGTTAACGAGGAGTGAACTATATGCCCAAAGCCCCTAAAAAACCAACGCCACCAGTACTCAATGATGAAGAAACTCAGCTACAGAATGCTATAGATAAGCTAGTAGCCAAGGGTCGTCAAAAAGGTTTTGTTACTCAGCAAGAAATAATGAGTGATATTCCAGATGCCGAAAATAACATTGAAGGCCTAGATGATTTGTATTCAGCACTTATCGATCAAGGTGTAGAAGTAGTTGATCAAAAAGATAAGATGATTTGGCAGACAGAGCCTGAAGAAGATGTCGAAAAAGCCACAAGCGATGAATATATAAAAGATATTGCTGATGACTCTGTACGTTTGTACTTACGTGAAATCGGTAAAATTCCGCTTATTACAGGTGAAGAAGAGGTAGCCTTAGCAAAACGTATTGAAAAAGGCGACAAGGCTGCTAAAGATGCTCTGGCTGAAGCCAATTTACGACTTGTTGTAAGTATTGCCAAAAAATACATTGGTCGGGGCTTAGATCTACTTGATCTTATTGAAGAAGGTAATACCGGGCTTTTACGTGCCGTTGAAAAGTTTGATTACACCCGTGGATTTAAGTTTAGTACGTATGCC
>JACDEK010000102.1 GCA_013816445.1 Candidatus Saccharimonadota bacterium | reverse complement strand
ATCTCGAATGGTTTACCCGGTACTACTTGGTCGCCGAGCACTCTCTGGTAATTTTTTAATTGATACATCAAAGCTAACAACTTTTAAAGAAGCATAGTATGATGGAGGTAGTATGAAAATAGCTGTTTTATCTCGAGGATCAAAAAACTACTCTACAAAAAGACTTGTTGAGGCAGGTAGAGAGCGTGGCCATGAAATGGTTATTATTAATCATGCCAACTGTAATGTTGATATTGAACGCAATAAGCCAGGCATTATATACAAAGGTAAAGAAGTAGAAAATATTGATGCAATCATTCCTCGTATTGGTGCATCAATTACCTCTTATGGGTCAGCTGTAGTGCGTCAGTTTGAAATGATGAGAGTATATACTCCTGTATCTTCATTAGCGCTCGTACGCTCAAGAGATAAGTTGCGCAGCCTACAATTACTTGCTCGATCTGGAGTAGGAATTCCAAAAACCGTCTTTGCGCGACAAGCTGATGATACTGATAGTTTACTCGAGATAGTTGGTGGTGCGCCGGTGGTAATTAAGCTCTTAGAAGGTACGCATGGTATTGGAGTAGTACTTGCCGAAACTCGTAAGGCAGCACGCTCGGTAATAGAGGCCTTTTACGGTCTTGGTGCTAATATTTTGATTCAAGAATTTATTGAAGAAGCTCATGCTGCTGATATTAGAGTAATTGTAGTAGGCGATAGAGTAGTGGGTGCCATGATGCGCAAAGGTGATGGTGAAGATTTTAGAAGTAATTTGCATCGAGGTGGCACATCTTTACCAGTCGAACTAACAAAAAAAGAGACAAATATTGCTATCAAAGCAGCTCGTACTCTCGGCTTACCAATTGCAGGTGTTGATATTATTCGTTCTAAACGAGGCCCATTAGTACTAGAAGTAAACTCAAGCCCGGGGCTTGGTGGTATTGAAGCACAAACCAAAGAAGATATTGCCGGTGAGATAATTGATTACGTTGTGGCTAAGGCTGCGGGCAAGCGCCGTAAAGATCGCATCGGTGCCTAGAAAGAAAAATAGTGGTCAATACAAAGTGATTGATTTTTCTTGCTAAAAATCGTACAATATTCAGGTTAATAGTGTAATTACATCATAAATATGGGTCCGTAGCTCAGTTGGTTAGAGCACCTGCCTTTTAAGCAGGGTGTCGTGGGTTCGAGTCTCACCGGACCCACCATTCTACTTTGCCAAGGCTTCGTAGAATTCCATCGCCTAAAGTAATCAAGTATTAACCGAAATCTTGGCAAAGTAGAATGCCCTCCATAGCTTTTTAGCGACGGAGGGCTTACTATTACATATTACGTTTATATTATCAAAAGCATTAACTCGAATAATCAGATTTACACTGGGTTTACAAAAGACTTACAAAAAAGATTTGCAGAGCATAATGCAGGTAAGAGCAAACATACTAGCAAGTTTCGGCCCTGGGAGTTATCGAGCTATTTTGCCTTTCAATCTGAAGTAAAAGCTCGAGAGTTTGAGAAATATTTAAAATCAGGTTCTTGGATAGCTTTTAGAAATAGACATTTTTTGTAAGTCTATGCCTACAGTTACAAATTTGTTATGCTTATACTAATATGCCCAACCCACCACACAGACCAGAACGCCCGCGCGTAGACCCAGCTGAATTTGACGATCCGTTCTTTGGTGGGCAGAAAAAACCCGCCAAACCTAATGTGTATATGGAGCTTGGTGACGATCAGAACGACCAAGAGGAACAGTCTCGGGCTATTGCGAGCGAACTAACACCTAAAGACCAAAACGAGATTATTAAAGAAATTGGGATAAAACTACAAAAAGACCCGCAGGCCGAGCTAACCCAACTAGAAGCAAGTGTACTCTACCAAGTAGACCAAGACATTGATGAGATTGATGATGAAAAAACTCTGCAAAAAGCCACTAGTCTGCTAACAGAGTTACGTGGCTGGCGCGAGGATATGAGTGATGAGGAGATCCGCGAGCTACCAGACTACGAACAAGTAAAAAGCCTTATCATAGAGCGTCTGCGGAGTGAAAAAACCATTGTACAAACTTACTCTGCATTACACACTGCTACCGAAACACTCGGCCTAGCCCCCGAAGAGTACAGTCAAATTGCTTTTATAGAAACTCTTAGGGCTGATATGCAAGACTGGGAGCAGAGTGGAGTATTTGACTACCTTACAGTCAAGCTCATCAAAGAAAATTGTCGCCACAACCTACTACCGACTCCTAACGGCACACAGATAGAACATCTCACCCGCGAGCAGTTCTACGACCTAGCTCGTAAGTTTGGCAAACAGCCAGATGGGAGTGGCCAGCCGTATGAAACCTTTATCGATGAAGAATTCTATGGTAAATTCTCTATGCAAGAACTAACAGGCTACGATGCTAGCCTGCCTGCTATTCGCCTAAGCCTGATTCCGAACAAATATACCCCCGAGTTGGGCCAAAAATCTATAGAAGATCAACTTGGCTTATTGAGTAACATGAAATTAAATAACCCCAACCTTAAATTCTACATTCCACGCCCACTCGATGCCATAATGCATTGGTATGCTCTGCGAGCTGGTGGGGATAGTCTGGTCAGTGAAGATGCCTATGATGGTACCTGGGAACGTACTGAGATTAGGTATATTGATTTACACCAAGAGGCAGTTTTTGGCTCTCCGTGTGTGCCGTACTCTCCTGTGG
>JACDEK010000040.1 GCA_013816445.1 Candidatus Saccharimonadota bacterium | reverse complement strand
TTGACGTCGGCTTTACACAGCGCCAGGCAGCCTTGCTTATCTACTCGCTCTGTATTGTCTTTGGTATTATTGCTTTAGTTGCTTCACCGAGCCAAAAAGTAATTGCTATTTTTGCCTTGGTTATTATTAGTATGTTGCTTCTGACAGTACTTACTCTTATTCAGCGCCGTAAAATCAACGTTTCTTGATTGACAACTCGGGTTGAGCTATGGTAAGCTTGGGTTTAAGAGGGTAGTAAATATTGTGAATGGTAAAAACCTTCAGGAATTAATTAAAAATCTTCAGGTATTTTATAAGTGTCCTTCGTGTGGGTCTCAGTATCAACATGAAGATATTACTTTCCTGGGGCGTGTCGATGAGCACTGTTTTATGCAGTTAACCTGTACGGAGTGCTCGTTGCCGATTCTGGCCACTGTTTTGCTAAGTAGCCAGCTAGGTAATCAACTGAGTAACGCATCGATGCCTGATAGTTTTTATGCCAATAAAATTAACAAGCCAGATCTAAGCAGAGGAGAGAAGAAACATTTTTCTACTTTCGAACCTATCTCGGCCGTTGAGATAGCCGAATTACACCTCTACTTATCTGATCACCCCACAGATTTACATACTCATTTTTAATTACTACTATGGAAAAAACAACACTTACAGCCCAAGCCCGAGATATATTCGGAAAAAAACTAGCTATTTCTCGTAAGAATGGTAGCTTGCCAGCTATTGTCTATGGTCAAGACAAAGACAATGAGGCAATTTTTTTGAACACTCATGATTTTAGCCGTACGTATACTAAGGCAGGTCATAATACTATTATTGATCTTAAGATTGATCAGAATACATCTGATAATGTTCTTATTCAAGATGTCTCACTCGATCCTCTAACAGGTGAACTAACTCACGCTGACCTGTATCGAGTTAATATGAGTGAAGCTATTAAGACAACTGTACCACTTCACTTTGTAGGTGATGCGCCAGCTGTATATCAACAAGAAGGTACTCTACTAACTAATATTGAAGAAGTAGAAGTTGAAACCTTACCAGGTAAATTACCATCAAATATTGAAGTTGATATTTCTGGTCTTGATGATTTTGAAAAATCTATTCATGTTCGTGATCTAGTTGTGCCCGAAGGCGTAGAAATATTAGTCGATGGCGAAGAGCTGGTTGCTAAGGTAGATCCACCTCGTTCTGAAGAAGAAATGGAAGCTCTAAATGAAGATATTGTAGAAGAAATTCCAGCTGAAGAGGGTGCTGAAACTGAAGAGGATGCTGAAGTAAAAGAAGCTGGTGAAAAAGCCGATCAAGTAGCTGAGAAAACAGACAAGTAACTTTATCGCACCAACGTGTACTAAAAAAGAGCTGAAAGGCTCTTTTTTACTACAGAAGTTTAGTATAGGCCTAGAACATTTTCGGTTTATGTTTGTATTTATAGATATACTTTGTTAGTATATTGGTATGCGGCCAGAAGCTATATTGTCACAAAAACCACAAGACTATTCGACTATCTATATCGATATGGATTCGTATTTTGCATCCGTAGAACAATTTTATCACCCTAAACTTCGCGGCAAACCTGTTGGAGTAGCATCTGGTGCGAGTTTTGGTGCCAGTATTATTGCAGCTTCATATGATGCCAAAGCTAGAGGTGTACACACAGGCACAAAGGTAGGTAGGGCACTAGAGTTGTGTCCAGGTATACAGATTGTAGAGGGTAGCCCAGACTCTTATCGGGCCGTACATCGTGAGTTTATGACTATTTTACATAACACTATTTGCTTAGTACAACCTAAGGGAATTGATGAAGCTTATCTAAAAGTTCCGTCATATGCTCAAAGCAGAGAGTCAGTTTTTGCTTTAGTAAAAGAAATAAAAGCTAGTTTGTTTAAAAAATATAATGAACATATATGTTGTTCTGTAGGTATCGCTACTAATGTATGGCTAGCCAAACTCGCAGCAAGTAGCCATAAGCCAAAAGGGTTTACGTGCCTAACTTTAGTGAATGATATACCGAGTTTTTATTATGGTCTTAGCTTGACTGACTTAACAGGTGTGGGTAATAGAATGGCTAAGCAATTTTCTTATCAAGGAATATATACTCCATTAGATTTATATATGTCTTCGTGGCAGACACTTGGCACACACTTCGGTATTAATGGTCACAAATGGTACTTAAGGATGCGTGGTTTTGAAGTAGATATGTTTACTATTAAGCCTCAAAAATCACTCGGCCATCAGGTCACAATGGGTGAATATAGGCCGTCAGGTATAAAAGAAATTACAACGTTTATAATTAAAATATGTGAAACACTTGGTAAAAGACTTAGATATAAAACACTTAGGGCACAAGCCATACATATTTCATTATATTTTGAAGACCAAATAAGTTGGCATAATAAGATAGAAAAGCTACATGCATTTGATGATAATGAATCAATAATCAGTTATTCAATAATGTTGTTAAAAAAACTAAATAATAATTCAGCTGTTAAGAAAATTTCTCTCACCCTCTACTGTTTGACTGATGTGTGGCAGCTGCAGTTTGAATCAATTGCCTATCAAAATAGCGATGATAAGGTATCTAAGGCCTTTGATAAGGTAGAAACTCAGTTTAGTAGCCCGATAGCATCTAGGGGTAGCACTTTATTTGAACAATCTTATAGTCTTAACAGGGTTGGTTTTGCTGGTGACTTGCTGAGGGAGACTGAACAAAATTAGGTTAATGTTACAAATATAGTTGTATTTATTACAACTTAATATAAAATACTTAAATTTATTGCAAAACAATCAAATTCAGGATATAATTTCCAGGTTGGATTAAGGTAGATAGTACTTGATCTAAAATATTCGGGCAATTAGCTCAGTTGGCTAGAGCGTTTCCTTGACGTGGAAGAGGTCACAGGTTCGAGTCCTGTATTGCCCACCAAGTTATTATTTGTTATACTAGTTGTAGTTAAATAGGGTGAAAGTAGGCGAATTCACTACTCGCTGAAGCCCCGCAGGTATATGGCGTACATATACACAAGAGAGATCCGTATAAACCACCAGGATAAGCTCGGTGGAACCTTCCAAAGAAATTTTGGAACCGAGCATAATAGGTGGTTTTTATTATAAAAAATAGGAGAAAAAATATGAAAGAAGATAGTTTACATAAAATTCGTCATAGCTTAGCTCACATACTTGCTGCAGTCATGCAAAAGAGGTGCCCAGAAGCTCAGTTTGGGGTTGGGCCGGTGGTAGAGAACGGATTTTATTATGATATGGTCTTAGAAAGCCCCGTAGAGCTTGGTGATCTCTCAAAAATACGTAAAGAGATGCAAAAAATGATCAGCCAAAAACTTGATTTTGTACAAGAAGAGTGGCCCATAGATAAAGCTATTGAGTATTTTACTATACATAAGCAAGATTTCAAGGTAGAGCTATTAAAAGACCTGAAAGAAAAAGGTACAACTGCAGTGGCAGACAGTGGAGATATTGATTTAGTTGGGGACGCAGAGACATTAACTACAGTAACAGTGTATAGAACTGGTGATTTTGTAGATTTATGCCGTGGCCCCCATGTTAAAAATACCTCCGAGATTAATCTAAAGGCCTTTGATTTACTCAAAGTATCAGGGGCTTACTGGAGAGGTAACGAAAATAACCCTCAAATGCAACGTATATATGGTGTAGCTTTTACAACAGAATTAGATTTAGAGAAATATAAAGAAATGCTTGTTGAGGCAGAGAAGCGAGATCATAGAAAACTTGGTAAAGAACTCGATCTCTTCACTTTTTCAGAGCTAGTAGGGTCTGGGTTACCAATGTATACACCAAGAGGTACAGTTTTGATTGAAGAGCTAAAGCTAGTGCTGAAAGAATTGGGCTCAAAGTATGATATGCAGCAAGTATCGATACCTCATCTAGCAAAAATTGAGCTTTATCAGACATCTGGTCATGCAGAAAAGTTTGATGATGAATTATTTCGAGTACAGAGTCACTACAAGCAAGAGTTTATATTAAAGCCAGTTAATTGCCCGCATCATACTCAGATATATGCCTCTCGTCCAAGAAGCTATCGAGATTTACCTATTCGATATGTTGAGCAAACAATGCAGTATCGTGACGAAAAGCCAGGAGAGATTGGGGGCCTTCAACGTACTCGGGGATTTACCGTAGATGACGGCCATACCTTTTGTACAGTTGATCAAATAAAGTCTGAGGTAGAGATGATCGTAGAGATTATTATAGGTTTTTACTCTTCTCTAGGTTTGTGGGGAAATCATTGGGTATCTTTATCTGTACGAGATCCAAAGACACCAGAGAAATATATTGGAGATGACTCAGACTGGAATGAATCTGAAAAAATGCTACAAGAAGTCGCAAGTGAGCAAAAGCTTGATGCTAAACGAATGGAAGGTGAAGCTGCCTTGTATGGTCCAAAACTAGATTTTATGTTCAAGGACGCCTTAGGTAGAGAAACTCAGCTGGCAACAATTCAGCTAGACTTTGCAACACCAAAGAGATTCGGTTTAGTATATATTGATTCAAAAGGAAATGAGGATAATCCCGTAATGATTCATAGGGCAGTATTTGGTTCATTTGAGCGGTTTATTATGATCTTAATAGAACATTTTGCAGGAGCATTTCCGTTGTGGCTAGCTCCAGAACAAGTACGTATTATTCCGGTGTCAGAAAAGTTTAATGACTACGGGTATGAGGTAAGGGCAAAACTTAAAGAGCAGGGTCTGCGAGTAAAGATTGATGATTCAAATGAATCACTTGGTAAACGTATACGTAATTCCGAGATGTTTAAAGTGCCATATACTCTTGTAGTTGGCGAAAAAGAACAAGATTCTAATACTATTGCAGTGCGTAAATATGGTGAAGGCGACCTGGGGTCACAAGAAGTTGATGTATTTATATCAACACTTGTTAAAAATGTAAAAAATAGATCTCTGTAGGTAAAAAGTGTGAAAAAATTAGTTGTAATACTGGGGCCAACAGCATCTGGCAAGACAGACATGGCGGTGGGTCTTGCCCAAAAATTTAATGGGGAGATTATTTGCGCTGATTCTAGAACAATTTACACAGGCATGAATATTGGTACGGCAAAGCCAACAATTCAAGAGAGGAATGAAATACCTCATCATCTCTTAGATATAACCACCCCAGATAAGCCGTTTAGTGCCGCACAGTTTAAAGAGGCAGCCCAGTCAGCAATTAATGATATTCAATCGAGAGGTAAGGTGCCTTTTCTGGTTGGAGGTAGTGGGATGTATATTGATTCGGTTATATTTAACTACGGCTTTCGTGATGATATGGATAGTCTCCAAAAGGGAGAGTTGGAGGCTATGTCTTTGGCTGAGCTACGGTTGCTGGCAGCAAAAAAATATCCGATAGAGTTTGGGCAGATTGATAATAAAAATCGCCGTCGAGTCGAGCAATTAATTAGTAAAGGGCCTAGCAAAGACGAAGACAGGTTACGTGCCAAAATTGATTCACTAGTACTAGGGCTTGATTTAAATAAGGCTGTATTAAAGCAAAATATAGCAAAAAGAACAAATTCAATGTTGAGCAAAAACTTTATACAAGAAGTAGAAGATTTGAGAACTAGATTTGGCGATACTGACATACTGTCTCATACAACTGGCTACTCAGAAATTATCGATTATCTTGATAAAAAGCTTGATAAAGAAGATTTGGAACTAACTATAAATTCAGCTACTTGGCAATTGGCCCGTAAGCAACTTACATGGTTTAAGCGTAATACATCCATTAACTGGATAAAGAGTGAAAACGAGGCTGTACAGTATATATCGGAATATTTAGAGGCTAAGTAGCTGTAGCTCTGATACAATATATCTATGAGAAAAACACTAGCTATTACATCTGCAAAGCTTATTAAGGCCGGCGGAAAATTTTTTCGTAAGCAGGGCACTGCTTTACCTGGTCTGCTTGCAGAAAAGATTGACCCTGACTTGCTTTCTAAGCTAGTGAAGGATAATTTTCCTAAAGGCATAATTGTAGTAACTGGCACAAACGGTAAGACCACTACGAGTAAAATGATTGGTGACTGCCTAGCAATGTCTGATATATCGTTTATACGTAATACGGCAGGCTCTAATCTTAGAAGGGGTATTATTGCAACCATACTGGCACATTCAAATACAAAAGGGTATTGTACGGCTGATATGGCTATATTTGAAGTAGATGAAGCCTATATACCGATTGTCTGTAACGAACTACAGCCAAAGATGATTGTAGTTACAAATCTATTTAGAGATCAGCTTGATAGATATGGTGAACTAGACTCAATAGCAAAGAAATTTTCAGAAACATTCAAAAAACTTCAAACTACTCTAGCATTAAATGCAGATGATCCGCTAGTAGCCAGCTTAGGACGATCAGCTAGTAATCCAACATTATATTTTGGCATTTCAGACTATTCGGGTGAAACAATTGAGAATGACCATACAGCCGATAGTGTATTTACAAACGTAAACGGTGAAAAGTTGCATTATTTACAACGATACTTTGGGCATATTGGCATTTATACCTCAAAAAACTCAGACTACTCACGCCCAAAACCTGACTTTGATTTAACTAAAATGCGCAAAATGAGCAGTCAGTCATCAAAATTTGATGTAAAAACATCAACAGAAACGTTTTCATTAGATTTATCACAGCCAGGGCTATACAATATCTATAACTGTTTGGCTGCATTAACGGTATTAAGTAGTGTTGGTGTGAATTATGACTTGATTAGTGATTCATTTACTCATACTGAAGCAGCTTTTGGTAGAGGTGAAGTACTGCAATACAATAAAAAATCCCTTCAGTTGCTTCTCATTAAGAACCCAACGGGTTTTAATCAGATAATACAGACTTTTCTCAAGCAAAAGCCACAAACTAACCCAGTATTAATCTGCATTAATGACAATATCGCAGATGGGAGAGATGTTTCTTGGCTGTGGGATAGTGCACTAGAAGATATTAAGTCATATTCAGGAAAAATAGTTGTTAGTGGTACACGTGCTTATGATATGGCATTAAGATTAAAATATGCAGGTTTTGATGTGGCTAGCTTGAATATCGAGCCAGACCTTAAAAAAGCTCTCAGATTGTTTACTTACGAACTTAAGACATCTGAAACGGGCTATGTGTTACCAACGTATACAGCAATGTTGTCACTACGTGAGTTAATTGCAGGGCAGGGTAATAATCAAGTGAAGGAAATGTCAGAATGAAGCCAATCAAAATTTTGCACTTATATCCAGATAGAATGAATATCTATGGTGATTTTGGTAATATTATTTCCTTAACCAATAGAATGGAGTGGAGAAAGGTTAGTTTTGAATATCACACCAGTTCAATTGGTAATAAACTTAGTTTAGATTACGACCTTATATTTATGGGAGGTGGTCAAGATAAAGGGCAAATTGCTGTAGCGAAAGACTTGCAAACAAAATCATCAGTCTTGCACGATCACTTAATGAGGGATGTACCGATCTTAACAATATGTGGGGCTTACCAACTATTTGGTAAGTACTTTATTACGGCTGAAGGCAATGAAATACCAGGTATAGGATTATTTAATGTTGTAACAAAAGCAACAGAATATAGAATGATCGGCAATATAGTAATATCAAATGATATCTTTGGTGAAATGGTTGGTTTTGAGAACCATAGTGGAGAAACAGAGCTCTTGCACGGAGCAAGCCCGCTTGGCAGGGTGATCAAGGGCTATGGCAATACAAAAACATCAAATTATGAAGGAGTAATAGAGAAAAACGCTATAGGCACCTATCTTCATG
>JACDEK010000101.1 GCA_013816445.1 Candidatus Saccharimonadota bacterium | reverse complement strand
GCCAAGCGTCTAAAAGGTGTCATTTCACCATCCCAACTAGGAGAGCCAGTACCGCCAATATTAATGCTTAGCCACAGTGTGTCTTGGTTCCAATCTACGCTGGTGCCAAAAGCAGTAACTGAGCCGAGGTTTACAGAAAAGTAGCCGTTTTTAACTGTGACTTTGTTGGTACTAGTACGAGTTTCTGTCCATTTAAGCGTTCCACTACAAGGAGGCGAACCACCACTGACACAGCCCGTGCCATCTTGGTAAATCTTGAATTCTATATTGTAGGTACCATCGGCTACAACTGCTCCAGTAGAGTCAAGTAAGCGGGCTTGGTAATTGAGTTGCTCATTAATGCCCGTGGCGGCTTGGGCTCTCTGAGTAAACTGACTAGCAATGAATACCGAGAGAAAAATAGCAATAACGCCAAATAGACCAATCATAAAACTGGCTTTATACGGGGTGATGATTGACATTATATTTTGTAATGTCTTTTCTTTAACTTTTGCCTTACTAGTCTGCAAAAAATACCCTCTTTGTTTTATTAAAGCTTGTGCTTACTAGTATAGAGAATCTTGATTAGAAAGTATAGGTATTTAGACAAAGAAAAACGTAACAATATTAGAGTTTTTGAGTGAGCTTATTTTTTGTACCTAGTAGAGCGTCTAGTACGTTTTGTGCGTATATCGCGGCGCTTGAGTAAATAGTGTCTCTCAAGCAAAATACCGGCGGCAATACCTGCACCAAGACCACCTGTTAGTGCCAATACTGGCCAAGCTATAGTAAGCCGGCCACCTTCAAAAATAGAGAAGTTAAAGGGTAGATTAACCTTACCATTTACCACTACCACAAACTGCAAATAGGCAGTATTACCAAGCCCATCAACAACACGAATCGTAACGGTGCGTAGCCCGGCGTATTTGTATACATGTTCGGTCATAAATTCTTTTGAGTTAGGCCGACTGTATAGACTAGTTGTGCCATCACCCCAATCAATACTAACAGCGTAGGGTGGAGTACCACCAGCAAAACGAATTGGTAAACGAAATGGCTGACCTGGAAACACGCCAATCACAGTAAAGTCATAGTTAATGTTTAGTTCAAAGTTAACTGTTTCAACGGGTGGCGTGGTGCTTTCACCTGGTAGAGATGGCGCAATAGAGGGCGGTACATAATATACTGTGATTGTATCTGAGTCTGGGCTTACTTGGTTTAAAAAGTCATACTGGCGGGCAATTAAGTCATTGCGCCCTACAAATAAATCAAGTTGTAGGCTCCAATTACCACCAGCTTGACAGGTTGTTGAGCCAGCGAAGATATTATTACGAAAAACTTTTACAATTAAGCCCACAATACACCCACCACTGACTGATATATTTTTGTAGTCAAAGTTTTGACCCTGAGAGGGTGAATCAATTGTTGGCGCTGTCGCAGGTGGCGGGCCAGCTATAATGCCATTAATTGTGACATTGCCAGACTGTGTTTGGGTTGTGGCTAGCGCAGACAATGGTGTTCCTAATACTATTAGAAGTGAAAGCAAGGCAAAAAATATACCCGTAAAGTAGCGCATTTTTACATACATATTTTCAATTATAGCATAAGCGATAGAGATGATTTATAATGAGTTACATGTGGTTAAAATATCTGCACAATTTTATGCGTGGCTTGGTTTTTTTTTGTTTGAGCCTTGTTATTGTATGTCTGCAGCCGGCTAGTGTGCTGGCGGCAGCTTCTACGAGTTTTTCTATTCAAGAAGATTTTATTGGTGGAGGGGGCGTCATAGATTCGTCTTCGGCTAGCTATAAGTCTTTTGATACTATTGGCGATCTAGGGGTGGGTGACTCGGCTGGTACAAGCTACAAAACTCAGTCTGGCTACACTACTACCAATGACCCGTCATTATCTTTTATAGTCAATACCTCTAGTGTTGTACTGGGTGCCCTTACAAATGGTTCAACTGCTACAGGCACGGCTACTTTTAGTGTGCTCAACTACACAAGCTATGGGTATATTGTTCAGGTGATCGGTAATACACCGAGTAATGGTGCGCATAATCTCACTGCCCTTGCTTCACCCACCGCCTCGTCTACCGGTACCGAACAGTTTGGTATCAATCTCGTTGCAAATACCTCACCAACCACGTTTGGTGCTATTCCGGTGCAGGTACCAAGCAGTTCATTTAGCTATGGTATAGCTCAGCCTGGCTACGATACCACCAATCTCTATAAGTATGTTGCAGGTAGTACAATTGCTTCTGCTCCAAAAACATCAGGAAGAACTGATTATACCGTCTCATATATTGCTAATATCGCAACTTTAACCCCTGGTGGTAGCTATTCCGGCAACGAGACTTATGTTGTCGTCGGGACCTACTAGTAAGACAGAGTTTCTTTTCAATAATTGTTATGGTATTATTAATGTATTCCTTAAAAATTTCAAGGGTATTAGCTCTATATAAGCTTAAATAATATATGGGCAGATAGGTTAAATACAAAAATAAGTTGAAAGGGTATTTGGTTGAAATTATTCATTAGTCATATCTATATGTTCTGGAGCGAAAGAGCTACTTTCGTACTACTATTTGTATTTGTGCTGTCGGTTTTTGCGTCGCCATTTGTTTGGGTTAGCACCGCCCAAGCAGCCCAAATCACCTCACGTAAAGTCACTCTTGGTAGCTCAACACCTTCCGCTGCTACGTCTTACACGCTATCTACGGCTGCCTTGCCAACAGCAACTG
>JACDEK010000100.1 GCA_013816445.1 Candidatus Saccharimonadota bacterium | reverse complement strand
GGTCATTCGGTTACTAGCTCCGATACTACTTTTTTAATCTCTTCTTTAACGGCAACATCCTCAACACCCCTACTCATATTATTTTGCGATGGTCGCAAATTTATCATCGAATCAAATTCTATAAATTCAGGCGTGCCAAATTTAGCCGGATACAAATTAATGCCCCATAGGTCTTTCTGAGCTGAATTTTTCTCTAGTAAAAACTGCTCTTCATCGGCATGCAATTCGCCACCAAGTGCCAGAATACGTTTTTCAACATCCACGGTGGCTTTGATAATATTGCCAAACTGTTTTTGTGCAAGTTCTTTAATGTCCTTAATAGCAATAGGCTTTGTGGCTAATCGGATTTCCATAGGTACATTATACCATATTTGTATGTTCCGGGTTGGTCGCCAGCTGGTATTTAGGGTGTGGCTTGAATGAGCTAATAGCTACTGCTAGTAGAATATGTCTGGGTTGGCCCGCTAGCATGACTAAAGCGCAGTACAGTAATACCTATCACGGCTACAATTCCGACTAGTATTAAAGCCATCCACCAACGGAACTGAAAGCCTTTCTTTTTAGAGGCATTGCTTGAGATACGTTATTTGGTGATTTTAGTTGGTGTATTTGTTTCCCAGTTAGTTGTTGATGGTTTATTATGGACGAGCTTCAATAGTGATAGCACTGATATCTGCACCACGATTCTTATCTATACTGAGATTGTAAAAGTCCCAGTGGACACCGGTAGCATTAAATGTGTCAAAATCAACACAAATTGATCTATTTGTAGATGTGAACCCACTAGTAGTATTGCCAAAGGCTGTTTGGCGCGTACCATCGGTCTTTGTAACAACCAGTCCCATTACACCAGAATTACCATTGATAAGCCCATAGCCCCAGGCGCATGTCACATAACGACCAGGGAATAGCTGGAGATCAAAACCCATGCGTACGTCAGTACCACGGTAAACAGGTATTGGGCCTTTGCCACCTCTATTAATGTAACTATAACTAGCACCCGAAATTGTAAATCCCGGCAAGCTGACGAACTGGTTGGCATTATAGGAAACAGTCAGTCCCGAAGCCTTGCTAAAGCGCAATACGGTAATACCAATGACTGCCACAACTCCTACAAGTATTAGAGCCATCCACCAACGGAATTTAAAGTGAGTTAGATTACTACTATTACCAATACGAGATTTTTGTTTTGCTGCCATGATTTCCTTTTTGTTAGTTAGATATTATACTTATGTTAATAGTTTTAAGAATATATGTCAAATCAATTAGGCTGATTTTGGTTCGGCAAATATAGCTTCAAACTTTGGCTTGTCCCAGCCAATAATAATTTCGCCCTTGATATCAGTAACTGGTACACCCATCTGTCCAGACTTATCAATCATTTCTTGAGCTTTGTCAGGGTTTGCCTGTACGTCTATCTTCTCGTACTTATAGCCTTTTTCATCTAAGTAAGCCTCTACGTGCTTACAAAACTGACACCAAGGTGTAGAGTAAATAATTGCTTGTTCTTTTGCTGGTGTATTGGTTGTTTTGTCTGTCATTATTTCCCCTTATATTATACTGGCGTGTTTGTTGATCTAAGTATTAGTATAACAGCCACTGTAATGATAGCCACAACCACTATAGCTACAACCACAATTAATACAATTTTGAGTTTGCTACCTTTTTTGGCAGGCTTGTCGGCATCCGATGAAGCCATCTCGTCTTTGCTGGCCAAATTCAAATCATTCACTTGTTTGTCAGGCTCTGGAGTAGCTGTAGGCTCAAGGGTAATTGGTGTGGGTTCTAATTCTGGTTTCACTTCTGTAGGAGTGGAGGGTGTTAATTCAGATTTCGATTCTGGTTCAGCTGGCTTCACTTCATCGAGAGCGACTTTAACAGTCGTATCGGGCTTGACTGATATTGGTTGTGGCTTAACAGTATCAGTAGTAACAGTATCAGCTTTTTCTTTGTCCATTTCATCAAAAAGCGGTGAGTTAGCAGGAGATTCAGAAGTATTTTTAAGATCAATAATATGTGCACTGGCATTAGCTGGTGGTACAGATGAGTCAGTTGGGGCTTTTAAATTAACCTGGTTATTTCCGGATATACTCGTATTGAGCCCGTCTAAATTAGGCTTACCAGGTAAAAAATCACTACTTTTGGTTTGTACGTCTTGTGCCACTAAAAAATCTCCATAAATTGTTATGCTTAAGTTATATTATTGTAGTTGATTTGCGCGCAACGGTCAATGTTCACTAGCCCTCTACACCCTGCTGACGGGCAATGTATTGAGCCGCACAAATAGCTGCTTTAGCACCTTCACCAGCTGCAGTAATGATTTGTTTTTCTGGTATATCGGTGATGTCACCGGCTGCAAATATACCCACCTGAGAGGTCATATTACTTTTATCAATAATAATCTCTCCAGCCGGGTTTAGCTTGATGAGCTTTTTTAAGTAGTCTGTAGCGGGCAAACTACCAATCTCAATAAATACCCCTTCTAAAACAATGTCACTAGGCTGTTTTTCTGCATGGTTCTGTACGGTTATTGAGCTCACATATTTATCACCATTTATTTTCACTACCTCTGTGTCGTTGAGTACGCGTATATGAGGTGCTGCGAGAATTTTGTCTATCATAACTGGGTCACCCGTGAGGGCCGGGGTAACATTAATGATTACTATAGACTTCACACTTCTGCCAATATTAAGCGCAGCATCTAGAGCCGAGTTACCTCCGCCAATTATAGCTACATCTTTGCCGGTAAATAGTGGGCCATCACAC
>JACDEK010000099.1 GCA_013816445.1 Candidatus Saccharimonadota bacterium | reverse complement strand
GTCGTAGTGGGCGGGTTGGCTTGTAAGGAGCATGAGTACCTTCTTCAAAAGACAAGGAATTTACAGGTGTAATAGTACACTGCATTAAAGCTTTTGTCAATGTTAGTTACCTGTTATGTTAGATTATTAACCGGGTGTTGTATACTAGGCTGTATGGAAAGCCGTTATTTTGACCCAACTAGTCATCAAGAAAAACATGTGCACCCGCTAGGCTTAGAGAAACATCAAGTCCCTGAGGGTCACGTTGAACTTCAGCCAGAGTGGCATAGTGCTGTTGAGGTTGCTAAAATCTTGCATTCTAGCGGTTATTCAGCTGAGATTATTGGTGGTGCGGTGCGTGACTTATTGCTAGGTTTAGAGCCAAAAGATTACGACTTAGCCACAAATGCTCTGCCCGAACAAATTGAGGCTTTGCAGGGCTTTGAAAAATCTCAGTTTCACGATACTGCTCAAGCATATGGTGTGACCCGGGTTCGTCTTGATGGAGTAGAATTTGAGGTAGCGAGCTACAGAAAAGACGTTAATGCTCACTTGGGTAGAGTTGCAACGTCAGTTGATCATCATGCAACACTTGAGGATGACCTGCAGAGGCGTGACTTTACTATTAACGCCATGGCACTTGATCCGGTTACTCATCAGCTGATATATAACGGTGAAAGTCTCAATGATCTGGACAATAAGATTATTCGTTTTGTTGGTGACGGAAGAGAACGTATTTCTGAAGACCCTTTAAGAATATTGCGGGCTGTGCGGTTCAAAAACCGACTTGGTTTTGCATATGAAGCCCAGACTGATTCAGATCTTCTGCACTCTATTGAGGCAGGTGAATTAAGCTCAATCTCTGGTGAGCGACTCCAGCAAGAAATAACAGCAATCTTGCGCACTGCTCAATCAAGAAAGGATGCTCTTGAAGATCTTGATAGACTGGGTATTATTGATGTTTTATTACCAGAGCTGTCAGCTGGCAAAGATGTAGAGCAAGGCCTAGAATTTCACGCTGAGGGAGATGTTTGGGTGCATCAGCTGTTGATTATGAAGGCTTTACCGCCAGATGCCAGTAAAGAGCTTATCTGGGCGGCCTTACTGCACGACATAGGTAAGCCACATCGTCAAAAATTACCTGATCAGCTAGGTGAGCGCATTACTTTTTATGGTCATGATGTAACAAGTGCCGAGCTTGCCCGGCCTATTTTGAACCGTCTTAAGTTTTCAAATAAGCAAAAGAATACTATTTTGTGGCTCATAGAAGAACATATTAATATTGCTCAGTTGCCTAAGATGAAAGCCTCTACGCAAAAACGTATGATGAATCACTTGGCTTTTGGTGATTTGGTTGAGCTACATAGAGCCGACGGAGAGGCTAGCTGGCGCACTCTGCCAGACGGTTCAATAAGCAAAGAAAAGCCGCAATTTCAAGACATTCTAGCCCTCTGGGAGTATCACAAGTTACAACCACCTGAAGTTCAGCGTCCTAATTTAAAGCGAGACTTGGGTATCGACGGCAAAGTGATTATGAGTTTAATACCAAATTATAAAAATAGTCGTGATGCCGTCAAGATTGGTCAAATTATTAGAGAACTTGAAGAACGATTTCTGAACGGTGAAGTTCGTACTCACACAGATGCTTTACAACAAGCCGAAGCAATAATTACAACTTTGTAAATAAAATCCCCGTCACTTAGGTGACGGGGATAAATTAACTATTTTGACTAAACAAATCAGGTGCTGAGGCAATTGGCCACGCTTCACCCTGAACTACGTGGTGCAGACACCACAGTAGCCAGCCCACACGGCCATTTCCGTCGTTGAACGGATGAATCTCTTCAAACAGACGATAGGCCTCGTCAGCTGTATCAAGACGCTTTTCAACAAACGCCTCACAGTAGCTCTGCATGGCATTTGGTACATTAGCAGCATTGATAGCAAACGTGAAGTTTGCAAACCGTACAGAGGTTGTGCGATAGCGTATGACGGTACCGTACTTGATCTTGGCAATCAAATCAAAGATGAGGGTTTCAAGCTCATCGGCTGTTACGGCATCATGGCTATCAACATGCCACAGCTGAGCAGTGAGCTGAGCTGTGATGTATGCCTCAGTTAGGGCTTTGTTGGCGTCTGGGCCAGCATCGCCTTGGCGTACACACTCTTCTGTAATCAGTGCTGTTTCTTCTGTAGAGAGTGGGTAATTGTGAAGGTCAAGAGCCAGGTGCATTTGCTTCCCCTTCAGGTAGGTATGAGCCGATAGCGCCAATGCGCTACGACGTGATTGTTTTTGAGTTGGTGAATCAAGATGCATTGTTCATCGTTGGGTTTGGCGCCCATGTCGAGCTGCCAGTGCCAACCATCTAGTGGTAAGGGCAGGGCACTGAGCGCCTTGCCCTCGATTGTGATGGTTCTGATGCCACCCCTTTCAAAGTACAGTTTGGACGTATAGACTTTAGCATTAAAACTTACATATGTCAATTGCTATTACTCATGTTTCCAGGTATAATGAGCATACTATGCCTGAACTCCCTGAAGTCGAAACTGTTAGAGCTGGTTTGCAGCAGTTTTTGGTTGGGCAAAAAATTCTCAGCGTTACCACAGACTGGCCTAAGAGTTTTCCGAATGATCCAAAGCTTGTGAGAGACAAAGTAGTAGAAGCAACAGTACTCTCGGTAGATAGACGTGGCAAAGCACTGATTATTCCGCTTACAAGTGCCTATAGCTTACTTATTCATCTTAAAATGACTGGTCAGCTAGTGTATCGACCTAAAAAGGGCAAAGGTTTTGGCGGCGGGCACCCCAATGAGAGTTTGATTGGTAGCTTACCTGATAGTTCTACTCAT
>JACDEK010000098.1 GCA_013816445.1 Candidatus Saccharimonadota bacterium | reverse complement strand
ACCATTGTAGATAGATCACCTTCAACAAGCGGATATTTTTTTGTCATAAAATAGGTGTCACCTCTTTGTCGTAGTCTAATCTGTGGATTATCCGAATTGGGCGGTAAATATACATCTTTTGTGTATTCTTTTTTCCAGCCAGTTAAATCTACAGGAAGAGAGTTTAGTAAATATGTCTGTTCTTTTTCAATTTCGTTAGCCATTTTAAAATCTAATAACTTCCTCTTTTTTATCAGATTGATAGATTGCATCAATAATTTTCATGTTCATCAACTGATCGTTTAATATTTGATTATTTTCTAATTGTAACATTTTTGGATCATTCATTTGAGCTAAGAATGCTCTATCTAATATTGACTTCAAAGAAGTAGCACAGTATTCTACTCTGGTAGCTATTTGAAGTCAATGAACAGATTGAGTTAATTTAACAAAGGGTATAGATTTCGTTTCTACTTTAAGTAGAAGAACATTAGAATTATTAACTCAAATAGTCTTTGAGCCAGTCTTTCTCTAATTGTGAAATTTCAGCCTTGTTTCTCAATAACGAATGGTCATCATCTTTGTAAATTTTTAATTTGTGCTTTATCTGATGATCAGTAAGTTTTTGAGCAAACTCTTTAAGACTGCTTGAACTTACTTGTTCGTCTTTTTCTCCGTGTATTATAAGTAAAGATGTGGCTTTTGGTAATTTTTCTGGCCAATATACTACAGATCGTTTCTGAAGTTCGGCTTCTAAACCACCAAATGCTTCTATAAACACCTCTTTGAGTTCGGGTCTATTGTTTTGTGATTCAAACAAGCTTATTGGTGCACCTTCTACAATTGCTGTTTTTATCCAGCCTACTCTAGCTAGCGCCATGTAAGTCATCATGCCGCCACGGCTCTGTCCGTACATTCCAATTCGTTTAGTATCTGCATCTTTTAAACCCTTAATCAGTCTTTCTAGTTCAAGTACTGAATCAAGATCTTCCCCGCCACGCTCATCTTTTCCTTCACTCGAGCTATTGCCAGTATACTGACTTCCGATAATAATATATCCCCAGCTCGCTAATAGGGCGGGCTTAAAGAACAATTGTCCTCGTTTGATTAGACCAAGGTCTTTTGTACCACCCCGATTGAATACTACCACTGGCGTCTTTGAGGTGATATTTTTGGGCGCAACTAAAAAACCTGATACCTTATGCTGACCTGAAGAATACTTAAATGAATACGGCTCAATCAGCTTGTCCATCTTCATCGCATAGGCAGCACTTTCTCCAAGAATACTCTTTATCTTCTCATCGAGAACGACCCTTTCAACAGATACAGTTTCTTTTTTTAGATCGTTAAATATTGTACTCATACTATTATTCTACAATAAAATCTCCAAGAAGTGATTCTTGGAGATAAACATCATGCCGAGATCAGTAATTCATCTCTATCAATACGGGGCCGGCAACGGTCGATTGTGCCGGTACAAGCACTACCACTACATGCCGGGTTTTCACAGAGACTGCCACCACAGCTCTCGCCACAACCTTGCTGGGCACCTGCAAGCTCAGCACCAAAGTGATTTCTGAAAAGGTCGAGCGTTACGGCATACGCTGTCTTGAGATTCTGAGCATCCTCTTCGCCTCTCAAACCAAAATAGGGAAAGTGGTCGAGAAACTTACCGAATACCTGATCACAATCGTCTCTGTATTTTGCTGTATCGAGAATATGAGTATGCCACACCTGGTCAATCTCTTTGTTCGGTACAATTGACTTACCTGGGTACATCGCACAGAGTTTCAGATATTGGCGATACTTCATGGTTACTACATCCGCCTGAGCAAGTGAAAGAGGTGTTCCGTCCTCAGGATTCACGAGCTTGAAGATGATTGGCTCCAGGTCCAATTCATCAATCAAGACCATTGCTTCTGCGACTGTGAGTGTAGACATTGATACTTTCTTGGGTGGTACTAACTGGCATCGGTACCAGATTGGCCCTAGTATAGTTTGATGTAATCAGGCTTTCAACATATACAACCCGCTGATTTTTTTATATATATTGCTTTTTTATTATTCAAGTGGTATAATATTGCTCGATCTTGTACATTTACACCCTACAGCCTAGAGAGGCACAAAATGCGTACAACGTTTCACTTCGCCTACATCAAGGCGTTTCGTCGAAAGCGCGGTGCAGGGGCCGAGAAGGTCTCTGCAATCAGAATTGGTGCTTTTACCTTCACGGCAGCACTCGTCATGATGTTTGTATCTATCAATGTTGAAAGTACAGAAGGCACAGCTAGGTATTTTCGTACCAACACCAGTGACTATGTGGTAACTCAAACAGGTTCGCGTAGTAATGTCGAAAGCTCAACCGTACCAGTAGATGTGATGCATAGCTTGCAGAGTATTGACGGTATTGATGTTGCAGGTATGACTTACTACTTTGGCAAGCTCAAAGGGCGCGACACGCTCTACTCAATGTATGAGCCGGGTCAACCCACTCAGCCCTTGCTAGATAGCGGTAGGCATATTTCATCTGATAGCGAGACAGTTGTCGACAAAGACTTGGCATCGTCACTTGGTATTTCGCTGGGTGATAGTGTGAGGCTTGTAGACAAAGACTTCACAGTCGTAGGCCTCAGTCGTGAGACTGGTAGTTTTGGTAAAGAGATGGTCTTCATCTCTAACCCAGCTATGTTTCACCTCTACGGAGGATTTGAGCTGTACAATCAAATTGCAGTAAAAGCCAATGGCCATGTTATTGCAGATGCCACCAAGGCAAGCTGGGGTGAATCGGTCGAGGTGATTACTCAACAAGAGTACATTGACGGTATCGTTGCATATTGGGGCAGAAACGTC
>JACDEK010000039.1 GCA_013816445.1 Candidatus Saccharimonadota bacterium | reverse complement strand
CCCTGTTATAACTTCTACACAGCGATCTGTCGGCAATAAGAATTTTAATACAGTCACTATATATAGACCAGATGGTGAGAATATGTATCAGCACAATAAACAGTTTTTGGTGCCTATTGGTGAGGCGATGCCTTATGCCTATATCTACCTTTTCAAACTCATTGGTCAAGGTAAGATTGTTGACCCAAGCTCACAGGTTCGTGAAGTATCTAAGGGCGATACCTCAGCGGCTCCTTTTAGTGTTAATAGTATCAAGCTAGGCTTACAAGCTTGTAGTGGTGCTATTAGTCCAGAGCTATACCGTGACTTGGTAAAGAATGGGGCAAATATTCTTACCAATTCTGCTTCACTGTCTATTTTTGCCAATGCTCAGAGCTATCACAATCAAGCTCAACAAATGGCCCGATTTATGGCGGTAGCTAATGCCCGGCCTTTTGTACAGGCGACTGACGGTAGCTATAGCTTTGTATTAGACAGTAATGGCAATTGGATAGTGAAGAGCAGGCAAGACAAGATGCAGCTCGTTATAGCTACAATTATAACGAATAATCAGCGTACCTTATATACACTTCTCGGAGAATGGATTGTACTGGTTAGTTTGGTTATTGCTATAGCACAAGGTATTGCACTATGGCGAACCAAGCCAAGCCTTTCACCTGTAAAACATAAGAGGTATAATATAAAGTAATGCAGAGCAAAAAAATAGATGCAATAACAAGCACTTCAAAATCTCGCACTATTCATACCTCGGGCGTGAAGACTAAACAAAAATTTCGTTTTCGGTGGTGGATAGCACTTATTCTGGTAGTGGCAATTGCCGGCATCGGAATCGCTGTTTTGCGGTTTTCTCATGCATCTGTTATACCACCAGAAGAGCTTGCGAAGATTGATGCTGGGGTTGTTATTAAACGGTCCCTACCGTGTTCAGTTGAGTATGCTCCTTATGGGTATAATCGCGTATTTAGTGTACAAGAATGTATAGCAGCCACTAACCCCGAAGGGTATTCTAAGTTATATGATATGGTGATTTCAGACTTAGAAAAAATATATATCAAAAACCACCCAGTACCAATTACACCAACCCCTACTCCTTCTCCTGCAACAAAATCATCTAGCAATAAGACTAATTCATCGTCAAGTTCTAACACTCAAACCCCCTCAAGTGGCCAAGGTACAGATCAAAGTACATCGGTTGTCACCGGTAACGATACCCAGCCTCAGAATATCGCTGCGATTGATAATAGTAGTTCAACTACAACCCAGCAACTACCGGTCGTAAAAGATTTGGGAACTTTATCGGGTTTTGTTAAGGTTAATTTCGTTCCTCAAAACCCTGACACGGTAAATGCAATGGCGCTTTTTGTAAATAATACACTTGTAGAAGAGTTAGTGAAGTCGCCATATACTTTTGGTTTTGACACTAGTCGCTTTCCAAATGGTAACTACAAGCTTGCAATTGCAGTTCTTAATAAAGATAATACAATTGCTCAAAGTAATTATACGGCTCAGTTTAAAAACTCATCAATAGATAGATTTTTGTATTCACTGAGTTTTCCTATTCAATTTTTTACTAATCGATAAATACGAAATGGCAATAAAAATCTTGCATGACAATAGTTCTTGTGTATAATAAAGTTATCTAAGATAGTAAAAAAAATGGCTACAAAAACTAAATCTCGTATTAATCAAAGTCAACAGTCTACTTTTCATTTTCGCTGGTGGATGGCACTCTCGCTAGTTGTTTTAATTGCGATTATTGGCCTAGTGGTTTTGCGTTTTAGTAAAGCCAGTACAGCTGATGGACCAGCACCAACTGGCCCAATTTATTGGATAGGTGACTCTCTCAGCACGGGTTTTCTTCTCAGCGGAGGCTTACGAGAAAAACTTGAAACTGCTGGTTACAGCCCGGCATTTGTAAATGCCAATCCAGGCCGCTCTATTACCCAGGCTGGGTTTACACCGGGTGTAAATGCATTAAATGCTGTAGATGCAGATAATAAAAATGTATGTGTCAATTCTATCGTAGCGTCCATCAAAGTTTATTGCGCCAATCATAATAATTCATACAATCCAGTTAAAGATGCCAAAACAATTGTGCTCTTTATTGGTACAAACCCCGAGACTGATCAAACTAAATCTTTTACACAATTACAGCAAGAGCTACTGACTAAATTAAGAGCTGTTAATCCTGATGCCCGCTATGTATGGGCAGATATTGCAGCACCAGGAAATTATGCACAATCAATCAGCCAAGATAGCTTGAACTTTGCTCATCTCGGTAATCCAAATACTACTACCCAAGATCTTATTAATGCATTTAATGACACCCGTAAGCGACTAAGTATCAATCAACTGGCAATCTATGCTAATGCAATTAAATTCAACTATAATATTATTAGTCAGTATAAGTTTTTTTGGCAAGATAAATTTCCAACATTACTACAGTTCCCCCAGATAGATGATCAAAAAGATACGCAAGGGTTTATAGTAGACGGAACACACTACTCAGCAACTGGGTCAGACAAATTGACTACATATATTGTAAATGTTTTGCAAACAGGGAGTTTTACCAAGCCACCTGTAGCTATCATTCCTTTTGATATCACCCAGCAAGTTAAGATTGACCTGACTAACCCACCAGAATATGTTTTAGTAAATCAGCCAGGAATCTCAGACACAGGCTGTGAGCAGCAAAATGGCTTTAAGACTAACAAAAACTTTAAGGGTTGTAAAGTAACAAGTGCCGCACCGCTTGTTTTAAAACCGAACCCTGCATTTAAGGCCAATGCACAATCGTTTATGTTTCCGGATACGCGAGCTTCAATATGTGTTGGTTCAATTTCAACTGATAAAACCCAGCCTATCACTATTACCTTTTCTTTGAAGGGTAAAATAGTAACAAAAGTACAAGCTAACTATGGACCAAATAATGATTTAGCAGGTATAGTTGCATGTGGTATAACTGATAAACCACTTGGTGAAATAGATACAATTACTATCATCTCACCGGTACTGGCTTATATGACAAGCATTGCTCTTGTAGTAAAGTAGTAGTAAAGTAATTATTAAAAAAATCATACATAAAAACTATTGACACTTAAAGCATAAGCTGATAGAATACATACCGTTATAGTATTAATTATTAAAACCAGAGTTTAACAAGCTCTTGGTGGGTGCTGGTGACATTGCCTGTGTGGCAATATCAAGAAGAGTTTGTTCTTAATCTCTTAAAAGGAGAAGAACAAACTATGTCAGGTACAAAAACAGGTGGCGTTCAAGCTGCTTCTACAAACAAAAAACGATACGGTAAAAACTTTTACGAACGTATCGGTGCCATGGGCGGCAAAATCAGCCGTGGCGGTGGCTTTGCAGCTAACCCAGAACTAGCTCGAACCGCTGGTGCTAAGGGTGGTAAGGCCAGCCGTAAGACTAAAACTAAGTAAATATAGTACTTAGATCAAAAAAACCTCTGTACAGAGGTTTTTTTGAATATAAAATAACTTTAGCATATATGTCACTTGACAAGCTATTCTATAATGATTTAGAATTAAGCTTAAGAATAATTAAAATAATAAAAGAGGAAAAATGGCAACAAATAAATCAAAAACAAAGTCAAAAGCAAAATCAAAGAGTAGAGTATCTTCTGGTTCTCAAATGACTCAGTTCACGTTTAAATGGTGGATGGCACTTGTATTAGTAGGCATTGTAGCTGTTATTGGGCTGGTAGTTGTTCGTTTCAGTAACGCAAGCGGCTTTACTTTTACTTATTACGGTTCAGCTAATTGTAGATGGGAATCTGGAACACCTTACTGTCAAAATGGTGGTGAAAGATTTACATTTACTCAGGGCTTTGGAGGTACTGGTTTTAATTATGAATGCCCTCCTACAGGTTATGGAGAGCGTAGACAGTGCTTCACAACCGGTACAGTTGGTGGAATGAAATATTAAAACTTAGTAGATATAAACACTTAGTTATTAAAACCCCCTCAATCTTGAGGGGGTTTTAATATAGTATTTGACAGTCTTACATTTTGTTTGCTAAAGTAAGCATAACTAATAAAATAAAAAGGAAATTATGGCAATAAAATCAAAAGTAAAATCTCGTGTCAGTAATAACTCTCAGTTAACTCAATTCAAGTTTCAATGGTGGATGGCATTAATCCTGGTTGGTCTTGTTGCGATTCTTGGGATAGTAATTATTCGTTTCAGTCATGCAGGTACACAATGGGACCAAGGTAATTCATCATATCTTAATGATAATCTCTGTGTGAATGGCCACTCTACTCTTACTGGAAATACCTGTATGAAATCATCGACCTATAAGGGTATGTAAGCACTTTTATAAAAAAAACCACCTATCCAGCTATTTGTCGTCGTCTAATTTGTAGCTGTGGCTCAGGGCTAACTCGCCATGCAGCGTTGCAAATAAAGCAGTGATACTTGTTGTCACTCTCTATGCAAAAGTTATTACAGCGCGGGCAACAGGCACGTTTTTCAACCCACGTATTGTGCTGAGAATACATTCTTCAATGTAGTCTTCATCTAAATCTATCCCGTGCTTTAGAGCGAGCTTTCTTGTATAGTGCCAAGCTTCGGTTTCCATCATCAGAAGTTCAAGATCATGTTGGTAGTGAAAGTGCCCTAGCTCACAATGACTTATCTCGTGGAGGAGTGAGATTTTGCCTGTTGTATGATTTAGCCGTAACGGGTCATAGTTAATAATCTCATCGGCAGCATCGTAACTAAAAAAACCAGCTGGCAAAAAACGATATTGATTAAAAGACGCAATTATTTCCAAAACTCACCCCCATGAATTACTTACTAGTATAGCAAAGATAATGTGGGTAAGTATGCAAGGCAGACAATAAAAAGTGAAGAATTTATTTTAATTGCTCAGCAGCCAACATCATTACACCTACAGCTGGAGCAGTTTCTACATAACGAGCCTGCTTGATGGGTGGAATAGTGTAGATAGGGTCAAACTTTGCGAGTTCTTTTTGTAATGGTTTAATAAAGCGCTTAAAGTGAACCGAAACACCACCACCTAGCACGACAACATCGGGCTGTATGATGGTTATATAATTATATAGCCCAACGGCCATTTCAGATGCGATAAGCTTCCAGGTAGTGTGACTATGTATGTCAGCAGCAATAGAGCCGTAGCGACGCTGTATAGCCTTACCGCTGCATAGTTCTGCAAAGCGCTCTTGTGAGGTATGGTCAATAATCTGCCAGCCACCTTCAGAGTTATGGGCGGTGGGGAGTGGCTCACCAGCTACCAATATACTTGTACCAATGCCAGTTGATATTGTTACATATAATACAACCTTATAGGTCTTGCCAGCACCGGTGCGAGACTCGGCAATGCCTCCAGCGGTGGCATCGTGCTCAAGTACAACTGGACACTTAAAAAAATCTTGCAAAGGTTTAACGATTTTAAGATTGTGCCAGCTAACATTGCGGGGTGCTACAATTATGCCTTTACGTTTATTGATTGAGCCAGGCGAGGCAATACCTATAGCATCAATAGGGCTTGTACCTACAAGCTGATGAATACTATCAATGAGCTGTTTTACTACAATTCTTTGACTGGTGGGTGTAGAAAACTCTAGTGAGTCTTCGATTCTATCACCCACTTGAGAGTAGGCTATGCGTATCTTGGTTCCGCCAATGTCTATTGCGATAATCATAAGCTTATTATAATCTGGCTGACGAGTATAGGCTAGGGGTAATGAGCTTATATGGTAGTCTGTGCTTGCAAATACGACACAATATATATAGAATATAGCTAACTTAACGGGGGAATATTATGAGAAACGAAACGCTTTTAAAAGTAATAATTGCAGTTTTTGCAATTATATTGATTGTACTGGCTACTTTTGTATATGGCAATATTCAACGCTCTAATCAAAATAAGCAAAAATCAACCAATAATTCTAATCAAACAAGTGTAAAGACACCCGACACCATAGCTCAAAATCAACCTAATCAGTCTAGTCAATCAGGAAAATCTCCTACACCGACTCCTACTCCAGCTCCAAGCCCTGCATCTAAGCCAGCACCTGTTGTTGCTTCACCACCGGCTAAAGCAAATATGCCAACTACAGGCGCAGGTGATGCAGTCATACCAATGACAATTCTCTCAGTTCTTGCATATATTGTACTGAAAAAGCGCGACCTTATTGTCTCAAAGTCACAACTCCGTTAGTATCAGTATTTTTTACTCATAAGCATATTTACAAATAGTATTTTTTCAGATATAGTATAGGTTAGGTTTTTTAGTAGATGAATCTTCATTACTAAGACTTTCACTGCTCTTGAAATTCAAAGAAGTGTTAAAGATTCTTTAATAGTTTTCTTACATATCTTCTCTCAAGAGTAAATCTATATTTTAAGGAGAAAAATTTAATATGAGTTCAAATCAACCAGATATGGCTGAGCTGTTAGCGTCAGCAGAAATTACACCATTGCAAAAAAACGACACTGTAGAGGGGATTATTATTAGCCATGACAAACATGAAGTATGGCTTGATCTTGGTATGCAAGGTACTGGTCTTGTTGTTGGTCGTGAGTTAGAGCAAGTTGCAAAAGAGCTAAAAGAAGGCGACAGCATGAGTGCATCTGTACTCGAAACCGAATCACCTGAAGGCTATGCTATTTTGAGTCTGCGCAAGTTTTCACGCGAGAAGGGATGGGAGGTTCTTGAAGAACGAGCCAAAACAAAAGAAAGTTTTGGCATTGTGCCTTTTGATGCCAATAAAGGTGGTCTACTGATTGAAGTAGAAGGTGTACGTGGATTCTTACCTGTGAGTCAGTTATCATCAGAAAACTACCCGCGCGTAACTGGTGCTGACAAAGACGAGATCTTACAACGTCTTAATCAATTGATTGGGCGAACGTTAATGGTGCGTATTTTAGATCTAGATCGCTCACAGAATAAACTAATTGTTTCAGAAAAAGAAGCTCAGCGAGAATTTACTGAAGGTAAAATTTCAAATCTTAAGGTTGGTGAGAAGGTCAAGGGTATTGCGACTGGTGTTGTAGACTTTGGTGTTTTTCTTAATGTTGAAGGTGTAGAAGGTTTAATTCATATTTCTGAAATTGCCTGGGACAGAGTAGATAACCCTAGTAAGTATGTCAAAGTTGGCCAAGAGATTGAAGCGATTATTATTGCTATTGATCAAGACAAACTTTCACTATCAATCAAGCAGTTATCGGCTGACCCATGGACAGAAGAAATTGCCCATTACAATGAAGGCGATGAAGTAGATGGTACAGTGACACGCATTACTCCTTTTGGAGCATTCGTACAAGTTTCACCAATTATTGAGGCATTGGTACATATATCTGAATTAAGCGACAAGCACGTTAGTGACCCAAATACTCTTGTGAGCGTTGGTGAAAAGAAAAAATTCCGCATTATTGGTATTGATAAGAATCAGCACAAACTTTCATTGAGCTTAAAGCCAAAAACTAATAAACCAGTTAAAGAAGCTATTGTAGTTTCTGCACCTAAAGAAACAGTCAAAGATGACAAAAAGTCATCAAAAAAAGCTAAAGAGTAAGAGTTATTGTGAAGGCCACACAGCAATCTATGAGAATGTGTGTGAGTTGCCACAAAAAGCTTGAACCCACTAAGCTTAAAAGATTTAGCATTGTAGACGGCAAGCCTATATTTGATACAACCCAAAAGCAACCAGGTAGAGGTCAGTATATTTGTTCTGATGAGTGTCTTAATAAATTCGAGACTCGCAAACAAAAAGGTAGTAAACTAAGAAAGGAAAAGCCATGAGTACAGAAGAAAAAACTATCGCCATACCCGCAGTTATTACCGTTTCTGATTTTGCAGCACGTCTTGGACTTGGTGTTGCTCAAGTAGTAGGTGAACTTATGAAGAACGGTGTTATGGCGACTGTTAATGAGCAGATTGACTTTGATACCGCCGAGATTATTGCCAGTGAGCTGGGCTTTGAAATTACTCAAGAGGCAGAAGTACCAGAAGAACGCCCAAGCCATGCAGTCACTACTAAAAACGATACAAAGCAGCCCCGCCCTCCAATCGTTGCTGTTATGGGGCACGTTGATCATGGCAAAACGTCATTACTTGATGCTCTCAGAAAAACCGATGTCGCTAGTGGTGAAGCCGGTGGTATAACTCAGCACATTGGTGCATACCAAATTACCAAAAACAATCGTGTGGTTACTTTTCTTGATACTCCAGGCCATGA
>JACDEK010000038.1 GCA_013816445.1 Candidatus Saccharimonadota bacterium | reverse complement strand
GAGCTTGGCGATATCACCTGAGAGTAGATTGGTTATTTGACGGGGTATAAACTTCTCGATGTGTTGGTATGGGCCGTAGTTATTACTGCAATTACTAATAGTGGCTTGTAGACCAAAGCTACGCACCCAAGCACGTACAAGCAAGTCAGAGCTAGCCTTAGTAGATGAGTATGGGCTTGAGGGGTTATAGGGTGTGTCTTCGGTAAAGCGCGCGGGGTCATTGAGCTCTAAATCACCAAAAACCTCATCGGTACTAATGTGATGTAGGCGCTTAGAGTGTTTGCGTACTGCCTCTAAAATACTGTAGGTACCTAAGATATTACTATGCACAAATGGCCACGGGCTAACCAAAGAATTATCATTATGTGATTCAGCAGCAAAATGTACGACCGCGTCGTGCTTACTTACAAGCTCATCCATTAGCTCACTGTCGGCAATGTCACCTTGCACAAAAGTAACTTTGTCTTTGACAGACTCGAGGTTTTTGATATCTCCGGCATAGTTAAGACTATCAATAATAGTAATAGTATAGTCTGGCTTGTGCTGAATAAGATGATACACAAAGTTGGTACCAATAAACCCCGCACCACCTGTAATAAGAAGTTTTTTCATATTTACTAGTATAGCAAATTACTTCAGATATAGTTACTTATAGAGTTGTGAGTGTGATCCTACTGCTACAAGTTCAACTTCTTCTGAGCTAACTTGGTAATATATAATTCTCAGATCACCTCCAGCGCTTAAGCTACTGTAATTCTTATATGCACCCTTTAGGCTGTGTCTGTTTAATAAAGGATGATCTTGATTAGTTGCAAATAGTGCAATTCTTTGTTTGCATAGGGTCTGTTTTGTTTTGGGTAACTTCAAAAACTGCTTTTTAAAGTTTTTGTGGTAACGAAAATTCATACTTACTTTTCTAGATGAGTAAACATATCTTCTGTTGTGATAAAAGCAGGTGATAAATTGCGCCCTGTTTTTCGATCTAACTCAATAGTCTCTAAAATTGACTCTAGCTCAGCCGACATCTCTGGGGTTGAATTAACACTAAAACTGCGACTACGTAAAAACTGCTTTAACTGTGCATTCACAACCGTACTTAAGGGCACACCAAGCTCTTTAGCGAGAGCTTGGGCTTGTTTTTTGGTTTCTGTATCAACTTTAAAATTTATTACTGATTTACTCATAATACTACCATTGTATATGTATTAGTAGTATATGTCAATAGGTAAAACAATGTATTTTATTTCTGTACCACCTTCATTATGTTTGGGTTATGCTTGGTAAGAGTGGTAATAAAGTATATAATACAAAGTGAAATTGGCAATTATTATAGATATAGTAGATCTAGAATGTAGAATCTAGACTCTCTCAATAAACAATACAAACAATATGGAAAAAATCTCACAACTCTCAAACCTCTCAAAGGGTAAAAAAGCCCTATCTATCGCCCTTATTATAGGCCTATCTTTGCTGACTATTCTTGTTGTTTTGCGCGTGGCCTATAGAGGGCGTATTTACCCCGGTGTAACTGCTAATGGTGTGTACTTAAGTGGTCTCACTCCTAATGAAGCCCTGCGAGAGCTCAATGTGCAAGCTAGTAGTAATACAACTAAGCAAGTAGAAGTACTAGAGCCACAGAGCAAGCAAATGCTTAGTGCGAGTGATTTTGGGGTGAGTAATAATAGCACTATTGCCATGCAATCTGCCCTAGCAGTTGGGCGAGATGGTTGGCTTGGCCAGAGACTGCTTGAGCAAATAAGTGCTCTCGTTGGTCAAAACCCACCAATTACTGCAGTGATGTTTGATAGTGAAAAACTCAGTACTACAGTTGTGGGTATTAACACTTCTACCGCCAAGCCTGTGCAGAATGCTCAGTATATACTCACAAATGATCAAGTAAGTGTACAGGCAAGCCAAAAAGGCACGCGCATTGATTTTGCTCGCTTACCAAGAGCACTTGGTGATTACTTTGGTCAACTGCAAAGCAAAGAATTTGTTTTGCCAACCATTAGTATTGAGCCACAACTAAGCTCACAAAACCTTGAGACACAAAAAAACATTATTACGCCGTATGAGAAAACCCCTTTACAGCTAAGCTACGGTACTAAAACCTGGACAGCTGATGCCAATACTATTGTGAGCTGGCTGAGTGCACCAAATACAGTTGCGCCAATCAATACAAACTTACTTACTCATTACTACCAGTTAAAAAATATTACAAACTCTACTCTAGCTTTTGACCCCAAGGCTGTGCGTGACTATGTGAGTACTCTGAGTGAGCAAATAAACGTCGCGGCGGTAGATGCAGAGTTAACCATATCGGGTGATAAAGCGACAGTCTTTAAGCAAAGTAGAGATGGTAAGACTCTAAATGTTGAAGCCTCAACGCAAGCAATTCTTAATAGCCTAGCTACTCCTAGCACTACTCCAGTTGCGCTGGTGGTAGATACCCAAAAAGCCGACGTTAGTGATGGTAATATTGAGAGCCTTGGTATAAAAGAATTACTGTCTGAAGGTGTGACGTATTTTCCTAATTCACCACCCAATAGAATGCATAATATTAAGCTCGGCACGAGTAAATTTAATGGGGTACTTGTAAAACCTGGTGAGGTGTTTTCTTTTAATGATCACTTGGGTGAGGTCAGTAATGCAGCTGGTTATACCGATGGCCTAGTCATACTTGGTGATCACGAAGAAAAACAAGCTGGTGGTGGCTTGTGTCAGGTCTCTAGCACAGCTTACCGAGCAGCATTACTTGCTGGCCTTCCTATTCTTGCGCGTACTAATCATGCTTTTGCGGTGAGTTACTACACAGCACCCTATGGTATACCTGGGGTAGATGCCACTATCTATTTACCTGGTGTAGATATGAAGTTTCGTAATGACACCGGTAAACACATTCTTATTCAAACTGAGCTAGTAGGTACAACTCTGAAGTTTCGTTTCTATGGTACTAAAGTAAAGTCTGGAGTTATTAGAGGCCCGCAGTTTGTGAGTGGTAGCCTTGATGCTACTGTGCCTTCTCATACGGTATTTTTTAGAGATGTGGTTGATTTGACAGGTAAGGTTGTTAAGACCGACGAAATAAATACCTATTACAAATCTTCGCTTGATTTTCCAATTACTGACTAGCTACTTACCAATACAAAAGTGTGAGAAAACCTCATTAATAATCTCTTGAGTCACTTCTTCGCCTGTTAAATAATTACATATCTGTAAGGCTTTTTGATATTCAACCAAAATAATATCCGAAGGAGTATGATTTTCTAATAATTGGGCAGTGATAGTGAGTTGCTTATTGAGCCCAGTAATTAATTCTATTTGGCGGGTGGTAATAACTTGGAGGTTTTCTGTTGAGCTATGCTTAGTTGTAATCTCTTGCAACTGACTGCGTAGGGCTGAGATATTTGTATTAGATTGAGCCGAGATACTGAGTGATGGTAGCGCGCTCAAGTCAGGTGAATGAGGTGTTTCTTGCGCTACATCTGACTTTGTATAGACGACCAAGCTATTTGTATTATCTAAGTTTTCTAGCAAGCTATTACTCTGCAAGTAGTCTACTGTAGCTTGAGTTTGGCCGGGTTCAATAAGAATAAGTATACAGTCTGAACTATGAATTTCAGCTTGGGTGCGCTCAATACCCATACTCTCAATATCATCGGTCGCACGGCGCAATCCAGCAGTATCAGTTAAGTGTAATGAAAGGCCATCTAGATTAATAGTCTCAGTAATAGTATCGCGGGTGGTACCGGCCGTACTGGTAACAATAGAACGATCAAAACCGAGTAAAGTATTTAATAACGTACTTTTGCCAGCATTTGGTAAACCAACCAAAGCTACATATACTCCACTTCTCACCACACCAAGACTGCTATGATTCTTTAATAAGTCTTTTGACTGTGTTATAAGGCTGTGTATTGTTTTTAATTGCGCTGAACTATCAGTATTAGTAATATCTTCTTCAGAAAAATCTAGCAGTGCAGCCTCGTGAGCGGCAAGGCCTAGTAAGGTATTTTTAATATCTTTAATACTATTAGAGAGGCCTCCTGCGAGTTGTTTGCTGGCTAACCGCATCATTGTGGTGTTAGAGCTACTAATAAGCTCAGCGACTGCCTCAGCTTGAATAAGATCAAGCTTGCCCGCTAAGTAGGCTCGCTCGGTAAACTCGCCTGGTCTCGCCATTGTAGCGCCGGCTTTGAGGGCCAGCTCTATAGTGGTCTGGGTGATTATTGGGGCGCCATGCAGATGAATTTCTACCACGTCTTCACCAGTATATGAATGTGGGCCGGGCATATACACGCGCATTGCTTGGTCAAGACGAGTTGCATCATCTATGAGCCAGCCAAGAGTTAACTCACGTGGTTTTACTGATTGCGAGCGAGCAGGCTGCCAGATAAGCTGAGATATCTTGAGTGCATTTGTGCCCGATAAGCGCACAATACTAATCGCTGACTCTCCCGGGCCACTAGCTTGAGCAACAATAGTAGAGCTATTTTTTTTGGAGTGTTTCATTAGTCGCGTTTTTTAATAACAATTGTTCGATGTGGCTCTTGGCCAATACTCTCAGTAATAATATCAGGGTTTTCTGCAAGAACCATATGTACCTGTCGGCGCTCAAAAGAATTCATTGACGGCAGAGTTTTGGGTTGTCCGGTTTCTAAAACTTCTTCTACAGCTTCTTCGGCAATCTTTTGTACTTTTTCGAGTCGTTCTTTCTTGTATCCAGCTATATCTACAGCAACAAATTCACTCTCAGGTAAGGCATGTCTACGCAGCACATTAAAAATATATTGCAGGGCTCTAAGGTTTTCTCCTCTTTTACCAATTAATATTGCATGGTCTTCGGTAGTAATCTCAATAGTATTATTTTCACTACTATATTCACAGGTGGCATCAAACCCAAGCTTCACTAATAAATCTTCTAGGATTTCTTGTGGGTTACTCAGCGCACTCATGGCTTAACCTTTTTTCTTCTTAGCTTTTTGCTTCTTGGTTTTTGGAAGGGCTTTGGTTGAAGTTTTTTTACTGACAATTTTTACTTCTTCCATCTCTTCTACTTCTTCGCGCATAATAATATATTGCTGGCCTATTGAAATAAGGTTAGTTACAGACCAATACAGTGGTAGGGCGGCTGGCAAGCGCCACGCAATAAATACTGTTAGAAGAGGGAAAGTATAATTCATCATCTGAGTAGCTTGGGCTTGAGGGTCTTTTGAACCAGGCACTTTCTTTGGTGCTAGCATTTTTACTTGAATATATTGAGTAATACCTGCAAATAGTGCTAGGGGAATACTTGGGGTGGCCATATTGATCCAGCCAAACAAGCTTGGAGTAAAACTACTGGGGTTTTGAATAATTGACTGAATAAACGGCAAACTCTTAATAGGAGCATAAAGTAAGCCACTCAAGGCTTGTACATCATGAGTACTCTTTTGAAATACAAAGTATAGAGCTATAAGAAACGGAAACTGTAATAGAGCAGGTAGACAAGCAGAAAATGGGCTAATTTCTTTTTCTTTGTAGAGCTCCATAAGCATCTGTGATTCTTTTTGTTTATCACCCTTAGATTGTTGTTTTACTTTTGCTATATCTGGGGCAAGTTCTTGCATTTTCTTTTGCCCGTGTAGTTGTTTGGCTGTGAGTGGCCACAGAGCAAACCGAATAATTGCTGTCAGAATAATAACTGCTATACCAAAGCTATGACCCGGAATAACCCCATATATAAGAAATAAGAGGTTTAGAAGGGGTTGAACAAAAACGACTGTTAGTAAATGAATAATTGATTCCATTAATTTGTACCTTTCTTATAACTTAGATCAACTGATGGTTGAACAAAGGGGTTACAACGAGCAACGTGCTTTACACCTAGAAGTGTACCTTTGAGTGAACCATTTTCTTGAATAGCTAGCTTAGTATATTCACTACAACTTGGGTAGTGACGACAAAAACCATAGGGGTAGCGTGCTTTCAAAATACCATGGTCTGGTGAAAGTGTTTTTTGATACGCATTTATACTAACAACTAATATATTTTTCATACTATTACCTTCAAATTTTTTAAGCCTCGTACTATGTTAGTTTCTAACTCTTGCGTGGGCACCTCACTAAGATCTGTCTTAGCTGTAATAATTATAGTATACCCAGGCTGAAATTGTTTCCAATTAAGGCGACAAATTTCATACACCCGTCTGCGAGCACGATTACGCACGACGGCTTTTTTAGAAACTTTCTTAGGTACCACAACAGCCAAACGAGTTTTGCTCACTTTTGATTGTAAAGCCTTTATATAAAAACTCTGGTGATTATAGCTCGTACCATACTTATATGTTCGACTAAAATCAGTGGCCTTACGCAGGCGAAAACCACTCGCGATCATTTCTTAAGCAGTAACCTTACTGCGCCCTTTTCGCATGCGGCGTTTGATGACGTTACGACCAGCTTTGGTAGACATTCTTGAAAGAAAGCCATGTACTCTTTGGCGACGACGTTTTTTTGGTTGGAAAGTTTTTTTACTCATAGATCATTGTATTTTAAGATAGATTTATTAGAAAGTCAATATATCCACCTATTTTATCCACAATACCTTATCTAGCTTATACTTTTGTATTGTGTTCGGTTGTGGAAAACTTTTATGACGCGTAATATAGATAACAAAGAAGGGGTGAGTAATATAGTGAGTAGTATTGTACAAAAAACGTGGCAAGCGGCACTTGGTCAGCTGGAGTTATCCGTATCTAGCGCTAATTTTCGTACCTGGATAAAAACCCTGAGTCTGTATGATATTACTCCCCCTACCGCTACTCTTTATACACCAAATATTATGTCAAAAGACTATGTAGAAAAGAAGTTTAGTGATGATATTTTTGATGCCTTACATAGTACTAATCCACAGATTACAAAAATTGTCTTTGTTGTAAAAAAACCCGCCAAAGCTACTCAATCTGTTGATGATATTTTTACTTCAGAAGAAAAAACACCCCAGAGTAATATAAGTAGTCAAACTAGTCAATCAACTCAACTAAGTCAAAAAAAAGAATCTGGTTTTAATACCAAGCCAAGTAAACCTAGTGAGATGTCTAAAATCAGCTCTCAGTCATCTATACAGCCAGTCAAACAAACAGGCATACAAGCACACTATACTTTTGATTCATTTATTGTTGGTTCGAGTAACCGTTTGGCTTTTTCGGCGGCTCAATTGGTAGTTGAAAAACCCGGAACTGGATATAACCCACTATTCTTATATGGCCCAGCTGGAGTCGGTAAAACACACCTTATGTGGGCTATTTATAATGCTATCCAGAAGACTAATCCAGATAGCTCTTCATTATATATAACCAGTGAAGAATTTATTAATGAGTATGTGAATGCTATTAGAAAAGGCAATAATTTTACCAATAAATATCGTGAAGTTGATGTGTTGTTTGTAGATGATATGCAATTTATCGCTGGTAAAGAGAAGACTCAAGAGGAGTTTTTTCATACTTTTAATACCCTTCACCAAAACTCTAAGCAGATTGTACTCTGCTCTGACCGCCCACCTAAAGACATACCTACCCTAGAAGAACGTCTACGCTCACGTTTTGAATGGGGTATGGTAGCAGATATTGCCCCACCTGATCTAGAGACTCGTATTGCTATTCTTCTTAATAAAGCTGCTAATCAGCAAATAGCTCTGACGCAAGAAGTAGCCGAATATATTGCCAGTACAGTAGAAAATAACATTAGAGAGTTAGAAGGAGCACTCACAAAAGTTATTGGGCATTGTCGCGCTCATCAAACTGAACTCTCTTTAGAGGTAGTACAGCAAGTGCTCGGTGGAAGTATTGTAAAAAAACCAAGTCTTAACGCGCAGAGTATCTTAGAAAAAACTGCTAAATATTATGAAATAACTCTCGCAGATATTGTTGGGTCAAAGAGAGACCGAGATATTGTTGTTCCTCGTCAAATAGCCATGTTTCTAATGCGCGAAGATTTGGGCTTAAGCTATCCAAAAATCGCCAGTAATATTGGTGGTAAAGACCATACAACAATTATGCACGGTACAAAAAAAATAGAGACTTTATATAAGACTGATAAAGATTTTGCTGATGAGGTAGCCCAATTACGGGAGTATATTACAAAATAAATATCCATATATGTGCTGTGGATAAGTATGTGTATAAAATGTGAATTGTCTGTGTGTAGTGAGGTTTTTATTCACAACTTATCCCTATAGAACCTTACAATTAAAATGTGGTGTGTGAACAACTTATACT
>JACDEK010000037.1 GCA_013816445.1 Candidatus Saccharimonadota bacterium | reverse complement strand
GTAGCCAGTACCGTTACCAATCAGTAAGCTACCATTTGGCGCCGTTGAACCATCTACCCCTACACCACCTCTATTTGGAGCAAGTTCTCCATTCCAACCCAAGGTTAGAACACTAGCTGCTAGTGAACCTGTAACATTTACATCATTCACTACGCCAAGAAATCCACCCGATCCTGCTGGGCCAGCGGGGCCTGCTGCTCCAGATTGACTAGACACACCTGCTGCACCAGAAGAACCATTAGCCCCACTTTGTCCGGGTTGGCCATTTTTACTAATTAAGCTTAGTGGAGCACCAGGTATAAGGCTAGGAATCGTCACCGAGCTAACACTTGTACCGTTTGTAAGCGTCAAGACCCCATCTTTAAAAGACAACTTTGAATCAGTTATAACTTTACTAGACAAATCATTACAGGTATTTGATAGGTGAAGAAACTTAGTAAAAAAATTAGTATACCAAGTATCAAGACATAAGCTTTGCATATATAACCCAAATAAAGTAAGAAAAATAACAAAGCCAAAAGCTACATAGCTCAAACGTTTTAACCAGATTTGTTGTCCACGAATTTTTAAGACAGAATAATTTGTAGGGCTATACCCATGTGTTAAGGCTGTATATTCTTCTTCGTTCTTCTGGTCTACTGGCATGTTTTTATTTTTACCTTGAAAACAGTATTAAGTAAAATTATAGTTTGAGCTTAAATTGTTTATGCTTATTATTATAGCTCAACAGATATAAATAGCAAGTTATTATTACCCTAAATATCACCTCAAAATAATACTATACAAAGTTTAAAATCATTACATTCAATAGTACGAAAAATACTGAAAACGTCTAGGCCAATGTCTAATTAGACAATACACATTTTACATCTCTAAGGGCTTGTTGCCTGCTTTATTCAGCTTAGCATCAACCGGAATAGCCAAGTAAAACGTACTGCCTTTACCTTCAATTGAAGTAAACCATATACTGCTTTTCAAGATTTCTGCCAGTAATTTAACCATATACATACCAAGGCCCGTACCGTCAGTATTTTTTGTTTTAATATTACTTGCCCGGTAGAGCTTGGTAAATATTTTACTATTCTCAGCCTTAGGTATGCCATAACCATTGTCTTCTACAGAAACGAGCACTGTGTTAGCACTGATTTTCTGACCATATTTAGTAGTGTTTTTATTAATATATTCAGCATGCACTTCAATCGTACCGTTTTCAGGAGTGTACTTCACGGCATTTGTGACAAAGTTTTGTAAAATTATTCGCAATAATTGAGCATCAGTTTTGATTGCTGGTACAGTACTCGGTACATCGACTGTAAAGGTTTGCTTGCGTTTTTTAATTAATAGTTTTATTTCTGACTGTACACTTTCGCATACTTCACTCAGACTAATTTCCTGAGGGTCAATTGCCACCGTACCAAGCTCGAGTCGTGAAAGATTTAAGAGAGCATTGACAAGCGATACCATGCGCTCGTTACCCAGCTGAACTTCTTTAATATACTTACGCTGATTTGCTGTTAGATCTTTATGACTATCTTTTAAAAGTAGCTCAGTATACCAAGAAATAGCAGTTAGTGGAGTACGCAGCTGATGACTTGCCAGTGATACAAATTCTGTTTTAGTCTCTTCTATTTGCAGTTCTTTTGTAATATCACGAAAAACAATAATTGCACCTGAAATAGTATTTTTTTCTACCACAGGTGAGACTGAGTCAGCGATTGGAAACCACTTACCTGATTTATTTTTTACAAATGCATTGACTTGTACTACACCCTGCTTACCTTTCAGTGTTTGATCAATAAATGTTGATATTCCTGTATGACTTTTTTCTACTTTAAATTGCAATATTTCATCATACTTTCTCCCCATTACTTCTTCAACAGAATAGCCGGTAATATTACTGGCTGCTTTATTAAACAAAATAATTTCTTTGTTATGATTAACGGCAAATACACCTTCACCAATACTCGAAAGTAAGGCATCGTCTTTAGCCTTAGATTGGAGAATTTCAGCCTTGGCTGAAGACAAGTCTTTGACCTGATTGGTTAGTTGTATAGTTTGATCTTTCACTTTATGTTCAAGTAAAAACTGTTGATGAATCAAAGTCTGGGCCATGTCGCTGACAGAATGCTGTAAGCGACCAATTACATCACCTCTACCATCCATCAGCGGGTGCTCTTTGTAGTCTCCAGCAGCAATTCCTTGTGCAATAATTTTCAGATACCTCAAAGGGTTTACGATCAGCCAATTAAAAAAGAATATAAGAAATACATCTACTAAAAAAAGCACTACAAAAGTAACAATATATACCTCGCGACGAAAGCCATCGATATCACTCAGAATGCGATCAATATTGAGAGCGCCGACAATGCGCCAGTTTAATTGAGAGATTACACCTGAACCAAAGGCAGGAAGCATGATTAACTGTGTATTGTTATTTATATTGATCGATTTGGCTTCAACCACAGACTTGTTATTTTGATATATTTTATCTATAGATTCATGCATAAAGCCAACCGGTACATCACCCAATTGTGCGACTCGTAATGCTTGACTATTGTAAATATGCAAGTTATCTCCAGATGAGATATTGAGTAAGTTTTCAAAATTTTTCAGAGAATATGTTCCTGCTGTGTAACCAATTGTCTTTCCATCTACTACAATTGGCCTAAGCATACTAATATCGCCAAACTCTACATTTTCTGCAGTATTTTGAACATCTGAAACAATTTGATTTTTATCCCGCAGTATCTTAAACCTCTCACCGTAGCCACCCGGTAGTGCAAAAATTGGTAGGCCTAGCTCAATTGGTTTTTGGCTTGTTGTAGCAAGAATTTTACCATTAAGATCGGTAACGTACAGCGCCTCCCATGGCCCAGCAATAGACTGAAGTTGAAGTTCTTTATTTACCCTATCACGATTAGCGGGAGTTTTTTGACTTAGATAATCAGTGGTTGTTGAACTGGTACTCACCTTGCCCAAATCAGCCTGCAAGTTTGATAGTTTTTGATCAACTGCAGTCGCATAGTTTTGCAAACTTTGACTAAAATAATCTGTGGTATGTTGCAAAAAAGATTTTTTAGTAACATACGTAGAATATTCAAGAATTATAGTCGACGGTAGCCAAGTAAATGCAAAAAGCACTATGAGAATTTTGAGAACTAGGTTGTTCTTAATAAATAAAAAGCTATTATGCCAATTATACCGTAGCCAAGCAAATATTCTTGATATTACTGTGTCTGTGCTGTGCTGAACCATTTACCCTCGTGATAGCCTTGCGACGTCTTTTTATTCTAAACTAGGCCTAATTAATCATCTTTTTTTTAACTTGCTCAATTATTTCTGCCAACGTAGTATTTGATTTTACGATGTAGCCAATTGCTCCGAGCTTTTTGGCTTTTTCCATTTCTTCTGGTTGGCTAATATTAGAAAGCATGATTGTCGGCTGAGCAATACCTGCCTCATTCATATTTTCGAGAGTCTGAAAGCCATCCATAGTAGGCATAACAACATCTAGCAAAACAATATCAAATTTTTCTTTTTTAAGAAAATTTATTGCAAGCTGACCATTTTCGGCATGTTTGACACTAAATCCATCATTTATGAACTCAAGCTTCAGTACATTCGCCAAGGCCATTTCATCTTCTACAAGAAGGATTTTACGAGACTTTACCATAATGTATTAATTATACCGAACTTGTAATGGTTTGTATATCTTTAAAGCTAGCTCACAATTATTCTAAAATACTTGCCAGTAAAAACCGGTGTCATTTGTCTGTGCGGCGCTTGTCTCAATATCAAAGCTTGTGGTTGTAACATTGGTGACGCGGTATTGGCCGTTAACGAAGTTTTGTGGGGTTAGATTTACGTTTGGTATAGCAGAAAAGCCAGACGGTAGAGTTACGTGTACTGTGGTACTGCCCTTGGCAATAGTAGCCGAGCCCGTGTTGTTGCTACCCAACTGCAAGCGGCCTTTTACTCTGGTAACGCCCTCGAACGTAGCTCCGCCGGCAAACACGGCCTGCCCTTTGAAGCTAGCTAGTGCATCAAATGTTGCTTGGCCTTTGAACTCAGTATCGCCCGTCACAACCCCACCATCAAAAACAGCCTGAGCAAGTTGCTGAGAATTTATCTTTGCCTCAACGGCAGTTAGTCGTTTGTCTGAGTCTTGAAAGGCATTAACTAGGTAGGGTACAACCGCAGAATAATTAGCGACGTAGTGCCCGCTAGCGTCTTGCGACACAGCACCCGGGATAACCTGCATAAGTTCTTGGGCAAGAAAACCTGATTGACTTTGACCATTAGGGCTGCTTATCCAGTTAAAGCTAACTCCACGGAGCTTGTTGACTATGTCTGTAGAATCACCTAGCGTCAAGATATTAGTTTTAAGTCGAGCATCAGAGCTACAGGCAAAACCAGTACCACCGGGTTGAACCGTACAGGCTGTGGCTCCGGCATTGTTAAACTGAGCAACATTGTTGGCATCAGCAGCAGTGTTAGTAACATTGAATACACCGCTACCCAGATTAACGTTGACATCGGTAGCACCGGTGGCATTGCCAATGGTAATGACATGATCAATAGCATTGGTACCTATAGCAATCGCACCGGTGCCACTATTAATTGTAACCGAACTCGCGCCCGCGCCATTCCCAATTACTACATGACCACGAGTATTAGCAATATTAACGGTCCCTAAACCTCCCACATTCGTCCCTGGATTCAATGTTATAGAACCGCCTGTTACACCACCACCGCCTGTAATATTCACCGCGCCGCCAGCAGTTACTCCAGTAGATGCACCTCCTGTAATATTCACCGCGCCGCCCACGCCTGATGTGGCACCAGAAGCACCACCAGTAAGGCTTAGACCGCCACCAGTAGCAGTACCAAACCCAGCTCCGGCAGTAACGCTAAGTGCGGCCCCCGCAGTATCGGCAGTAGTTGTATCGTTAACTTTAATGGTGTGAGCGGTTTCCTTACTAAACTGCAAATCTCCACCAGTGGTAATACGAGCTTTTTCGGTGCCACTGGTTATAAATGTCAAGGCATTGGCATCGTTAGTACCTAGTATGGCCGTGGCGCCAAAACTGTTGCCGCCCTGCACAAAGGCCGCGCCGGTGGCGGTACCGCTACAGGTAGCTATTTTGTTGTTGCTGTTACGACAAAGCGCCGTAGTGGTATCGGCCCCACCCAGCGTGGTAGCCACAAACCGGCCACTGGCATCGACGGCGGCAAGCGATGTACCGCCAGAGTTCTGCCACTCTTGGAGGTTGGCTGTTTGGCTGGCTACACCCTGAATGACTAGTGGCTTCGCTGTGGTCGCTGAAGCTGAGAGCATGACGTTAGCGAGGTTGTCTACGGTCGTATAATCGCCAACCTTTAGGTTTGTTACTGTCCCGAAAGACCCTGACGTACTCCCAACCAAAATCGGTTTCCTGGCATCAATCCTGTTACTATAAACGCCAATAACATACGTGCTAGCGGCATAAATAACAGTAGCTGCTCCACTGTCAATATGTGTGTTGTTTAATGTGTCCAAATAAAGCATTATCAGGTCTGCTGTGTTGGCCGCGTTTCGGGACTTGATATAGGTGTTGTTCGGAATGCGGATTGCGCCTGTCGCTGCAGGATTAGCTCCGAAGCTCCCATCACCGTTGCTGGCGATGCTGCCTAACACCGTCCCAGCACTATTCTGCCACTCTTGCAAGTTAGCAGTCTGACCCACCGCCCCGCGAATAATACCACCAATACTGCCGGCCCCAGCCGACTGAATATTAAAGTTGGCGGTGGTTTGTAAGACCGTACCGTTTTGGATGTAGCTACCACTGCCCGAAGAACCAGCATACCCACTACAGACACTGCCGGTGGTACAAACAGTACCAGTCTCGGCTGGGAAGGTTATATTGTAAGCGCTAGCCCCTGGGTTGGCACCAGCAAGGGTAATAGAGCCAGATCCGCCAGAGTTATACAATATGGCCAAGCCAGTAGTAGTACTGGCCTTGCCCAAGAATAAGTTACCGCTGGCGTTGATGCCAGAGAGTGCTACCCCGCCGCTGTTTTGCCATTCTTGGAGGTTAGCAGTCTGACCCACCGCCCCGCGAATAATACCACCAATACTGCCGGCCCCAGCCGACTGAATATTAAAGTTGGCGGTGGTTTGTAAGACCGTACCGTTTTGGATGTAGCTACCACTGCCACTGGCGGCCGTACAGCCCGAGATGGTACAAACCAGCGTACTAGCCACCCGCAGACCGGTGCTGCTGTTGATATCGCCGGCAACGTCTAGAGCGTAGCCGGGGCTGGTGCCAATACCAACTTGGCCGGCCGCTGTGATGGTGAGCCTATCGGTGCCGCTAGTTTCAAAGGTGAGTGAGTTGGCATCGTTGCTACCAATACTAATAGCCGAGCCAAAGGCATTGCCACCATTGGTAATACAAGTGGCGCAAGCACCGGTGGGCTGCCAGGCTAGGTTGCCCAAGCCGTCGTTGGCAAGCACGCCGTTAGACTGAGTGCCTGGCCAGACATAGCTCAGCCCATTGATGTCAATGCTGCCGGTAACGATGAGGTTATTGTTAATGGTGGTAGCACCAGCTACAGTTAGGGTACTGTTCAGGTTGGTAGCACCGGTGACCGTTACGGCACCACCGACACCCAGGCTGCTACTAAGGTTGGTAGCACCGCCCACAGTGAGGCTGCTGAGCAGCTGCACCGGGGCACTAAAGCTATTGTTGCCACTAAAAGTTTGGTTGGCGTTTAGCAACGCCACGTTAGAGCTGAGGCGGGCATCGCTAAGCTGGCCATTCCAGCTCAATGTCAATACGTTGCTGGCAATACTACCTCGTATGTTGGTGTCATTGGCTACGGTAATTGGGGCAATGTCGGTAATGTATTGGGCGTGATTTACGAACGCTTGGAGCTCGGTAGAAAGCGTGTTAAAAGCAATTGCCCCGTCTGCCAGCTTAATTCGTGTAACACTACCGTTGGTTAAGCGAGAACCATCAATAGTACTCTTTTGGCCACAGGTGTTGCTGAGGCCTAACGGACGCAGATACCAGCTAGCCCCACAGATACCGCGTAAGATGAAGATAAGTACTACAAAAAGAGCCGCCAGACCAACGAGTAGGCTTATTAACCAACCCGAAAGATACCAAGGAGGGCTAAGCTGAGTGTTTTGTGATTTATTTTGATTCGGCATATTAGTATGAGAAATATCTATTTACACTAAATTGAGAGCTACACAGAGAGAGTGCTCACACCACTTATTATTGTAATGCTTATAAGATCAAATTACAACATGATTCACTCGTAAAAAATACTACAAAATATCAACTAAAGTGCGTGATAATTTAGTAGTGTCTCTTGGGTTTGAGCTGCGTCAAGGATCACATCAAAACCTGTAGTCGTTTCACCGTCAACTGCATAGGTGGCTTTGGTTAGGCCCTTGGCAGTTAAAGTCACGTTTGGTGCGGTAGTAAATGGCTTGGTAAAGCTTAAGTGCACACGGGTTAGGCCAGCCGGAATCTTGATAACTCCTGTATTGTCACCTTTCAACTCCAGATTACCGACTACAATCACTTTCCCGTTGACAGTCAGATCACCGTTAATTGTAATTGCACTAACCTTAGCAAGCTCAGCAACAACATCGATTGGTACTACCGATGGTGTGCTAGTGGTTTTAAGCGCATCGAGTTGAGTCTGTAAGCCATCTACTTTAGTATTGAGATCTTGAATACCTTTAGCTAAAAGTGGTGTCAATTTGCCATAATCAACGCCCAAATAGCCAGTTTTAGTATCCATTACACTCACAGCATCTGGAAATAACTTTTGTAACTCTTGAGCGATAAAACCAGTATAGGTTGTATTGGTGCTATCGGCATTATATTTGTAGTCGTGAATTTTCAATTGCAGTACGGTATCTAAGCTATAATTTGTATCTACTACATCATGTTTTAACCTAGCGTCAGAGGCAGTATTGTAGGCTGTGTTCGCCCCGTTATGAGTAATTGACCCCACAACAGTTGCATCTGCGCGTTCAAATTGTATTAAAGTACCAGATGAATTATCACCAGCACGTACTCGACTAGCAATACCTGTCGACGTTATAGTCGATCCATAAGAATATCCATTACCGACCACCGAGAAGGCACTTGCATAAGATAATGGACTGGCCGTGTTAATACCCACGTAGCCTGCATTAATAACAAAACTATTGGCATCAGTAACGCTGAGGGCAGTATCGTTAAGACTCACACCAAAGGAATAATTGCCACTTACATTCATACGCCGACCAAATGAAGTTGAATTG
>JACDEK010000036.1 GCA_013816445.1 Candidatus Saccharimonadota bacterium | reverse complement strand
AATACTGTTATTAGTAATAATTCTACAAATGTTCCTAGTGGAAATAAAAAACTAATTATCGGCAGTAACGACGCTAAAGTAACTTTGGTAGAATATGGAGATTTTAAATGTCCTTTATGTACAAAATTCTCACAGACGACAGAGAAACAAATTAGAAAAGAATTTGTAGATTCGGGGAAAATAAATATAGAATATAAAACTTTACCAATCATTGCAGCAGACTCAAAGGTTGCAGCAGAGGCTGCATATTGTGCTAATGATCAACAAAAGTTTACCGAATTTCATGATGCACTCTATAGCTATATGTGGAATACTTATTATAAAAATGGTGACTATTCTATTGAGGGTAAAAACCTATTTACTCAACAAAAACTCTCTGAGATTATTTCTGGAGCAGGTATAGATGGTTCAAAAATCTCACAATGTCTTGAAGACGGTACAAATAAATCATTGGTTGAAGCTGATGTTCAATCAGCGAATACTTTAGGGATTTCAGGTACGCCCACTTTTCTAATTGGTTCTCAAAAAATATCGGGATCACAACCATTTTCAATTTTTAAACCATTAATCGATTCAAAATTAAAATGAAGTTAATATTGTTAAAGCTAAAAATTAGTTATAAGGCTGTGGGTAGAATGTTTTTTTATCACCCCCAATATATTTTTTATGCTATATTATTTACCTTTGTAGGGCTAGGAATTTTACTCTGGACTTTCAATATTAGTTTACTATGGTACGGTCTATCTGAAGCACCCTTCACCGTGTTTGAACGTATAACTTTTCTTGGCGGTATTTATGGGGGTATTTTTACGAACTTTGATAGTATTGAAGCAATTGGTTTAATTATTTTTGCAGTACTATTTGGTATAAACATTGCCTGTCTAGTTTATGTTTTAAAATCTCAAGGAAAAGTAATTAAGAATAGCGCCAAGAGTTCTGCTGGCTTACTTACTGCAATAATAGCCAGTGGTTGTGCAGCTTGTGGAACATCAATTTTGACACCAATCTTAATTAGCTTAGGGGCAACGAGCTCTATTGCTTTATCAAGGAGTATAGGTGTAATTATTAGTTACTTGAGTATATTTTTGATATTGTATGCGATTTATGGACTAGGTAAGGTAATTGTAAATCATCAGGCTCTTCACGGAGTTTAAGAGTTAGCATAAGTTTTTTTAATTTGACTTGTTGTTTTTTTGAGATAAAATCAATATGTCTTTGTATATCTATCCGCACTTTGCGAGGGAGTTGCAATGAAAGTACTTTACGAAGAATGTGTGGGTTTATTTGATGCCTATATTTCTTGTCTAGAAAAAGAAAAAATGATGATTGATAATACTCAACACGAACCATTAAAACTGATATGTATGAGTGGTCGAGTTAGCTTTAGTATTATCGAATTTGATTATACAGCTAGTCAAAAGCTAAATTGCATTAATCCTCCTGTAATGGGTATTGTGCTTGGTCATAAAGATGATGAGATTACTCAGAGTCCAGTTCAAATAATTATTGGTAAAGTAGTGAAAGAAATGAAGCGTGCTGACCATCTTTATGTTTTTTCTCCAAGAACACTACAGCTTTTTGGGGTGACAAGTTATCGAGAAGGACATATTAGATCGATTGATTCTAAGCCAAAACAAAATCTGCAAGAAACGGATGCGACGGAACTTACTAAACTAGTAAAGAGTGGCTACATTTTATAGCCCTATAGGCAACTATAGGGTTTTATTTTTCGGTATAATGAAGCAATGATAAAATCAAATTACCAAGAACTCGCGTTACAACTGCATAAAAAATTACACGGAAAAATCGTTAGTCAAAGTAAGATTGTTGTGAAAGACGAAGAAGATTTAAGTCTTGTGTATACACCAGGTGTTGGCGCAGTTTCGAGTTTACTTGCGAATAAGCCAGAGCTCGCTTCACAATATACTATTAAAAATAATACTGTAGCAGTTATTTCTGACGGTTCGGCGGTATTAGGACTTGGTAACATTGGCCCCTATGGTGCTTTGCCTGTTATGGAAGGTAAGGCGATGTTATTTTCTCAGCTGGGTGGCCTTAATGCTTTTCCGATAGTACTTAACACTCAAGAGCCAGAAGAGATTATTCAAACTATTATCAATATTGCACCAGTATTTAGCGCTATTAATTTAGAGGATATAGCAGCTCCTCAGTGTTTTGAAATAGAAAAAAGACTACAAGCTACGCTTGATATTCCAGTTGTGCATGATGATCAGCACGCCACGGCGATTGTCGTACTAGCAGGTCTTATAAACTCTTTAAAAGTTGTTGGTAAGCAAGCTCAAGCTTCGCGAGTAGTATTGTTAGGTGCGGGAGCGGCGGGAGTAGGAGTAGCTAAGTTGCTCATTAGTTATGGATTTAAAGATATTATCGTGGTTGATAGTACAGGAATAATTGATACGACACGTACTGATCTAACGCCAGAAAAACGTGCACTTTCTCAGGCAACAAATACACATCATTTAAGCGGTAACCTCGAAGATGCTGTGAAAGGCGCCGATATTTTTATTGGGCTTTCAACAGGTGGCAAGCTACCACCAAGCTACATAAAAAGTATGAATACAAAACCAATTATTTTTGCTCTTGCTAATCCTGAACCAGAGATATTGCCAAATGATGCACTAAAAGCCGGTGCTGCAGTAGTGGCGAGTGGACGCTCTGACTTTGTGAATCAAATCAATAATGTTTTAGTTTTTCCGGGCTTATTCAAAGGTCTAATTAACCATAGTATTACTGAGTTAAATGACACTATAAAACTCAAAGCAGCCCAGGCGTTAGCAGATGTAGTTAGTAACCCAATGAGTGAAATAGTTATCCCATCTGTTTTTGATAGCAAAGTTGTAGAAGCTATTGCACAAAACATTGGCTAGCATTAACATTAGTAGTAAGTATAACTAATAACTAGGAGTCACAATATGCCTGAAGATAAAACACCTCAAAAAGTAGAACCAACAAAAACTCAAACACCAGAACCAGCAAATGCGCCAAGTGTAGTCACTAAAAAAACCAGCGGTTTAGCTATTGCTGCATTAATTCTGGCATTTTTGTTTCCGTTAGTTGGATTAATTCTGGGTATTGTTGCCCTCAGTGGCATCAAGAAAAATAACGAGGGTGGCAAAGGCCTAGCGGTCGCATCAATTGTTATTGCGCTGGTAGTAATGTTTATACAAGTATTTGCACTATTTGCAATTATTGCAGGTGTGCAAAAGAGTGTGAAAGATTCTGGTCTGAACGTTGACGGTAAAACAGGTAGTGTATCTGTTCAGGGTAAAGATGGAGAATCGGTCAGTGTTGGTAATACAAAAGTTCCTCAAGGGTTTCCAAGTGATGTGCCTATCTACCAACCATCAGATGTTATTCTAGCTATCAAAACCAAAGAAGGCTATAACGTTACTTTGGCTACAAATGATGATTCTCAAAAGGTATTAGATTTTTACGCCAGTAAGCTTAGTAGTAATGGCTGGTCAAAATCAGAGAGTGAGTTTAACTTTGAAGCTGGCTCTGCCCAGAGCTTTACAAAAGGTAGTAATCAACTCGTCGTTTTAATTGGTACAGACAATAAGTCAACAAGTGGCAAAAAGACCACAGTAAATTTAACAGTTGCACCAAAAACAAGCGACTCTTCTAACTAACGAGTAATCGAATGCATCTTGACTCAACACAAGTAAAACAAGTCTTTGGGCTATCTATACGCCAAGCGGGCGTAGTGGCTTTGTTTGGCTTGGTTGTTTTGATACTTGTAAACTTTAGTCTAATTACAATGCATTTTACTCAAGGTACAATTCTCTCAAAAAGTGATGTTCAGGCAAGCTTTGCAACTCAGATACAGAAGTGGCTAGCTATACCAATTCTTAATACTGCAGTACTTGTCGTTTTTTGGGTAGCTGTGGGCTTAGCAGCATATGCAGTATTGTATTGGGCATATAATATTATAAGTGAAGCTCGTAATGAAGTTGTTGTTGAAAAAGAGTATGTAAATAGAGCAAGTACAGAAGAGAAGAAGCGCTGGCCAATTATTGAGGTTGGGTTACTAGCTGCGCTTGTTGCGTTGGCAATTATAACCCTTACAGTGCTTTTCCCGTTATGGAATAACTGGTTTATTGCCGGTATTTTTAGTATTCCAGCAGAACTTGCGAACACTGCATTATACTTAGCAGGGTCATTAGTAGGAATGTTTGTAACAATCTATGTATTCAAGGCACTCGTAAGCTTAATGCTTGTTCTTGAGTAATTTGATTAAACTGACTAGAGAATAAAAGAACTAGTATTTACGAATAAGACCAATAACAATGCCTTGAATTTTAAGGGGAGTGCCTGGCTCTATGTAAATAGGCTCCATACTTGAGTTGGCGGGCTGCAATCGAATACGACGAGCTTCTTTGTAGTATCGCTTAAGAGTGGCTTCTGAATTGTTAACAAGAGCAACCACTACATCACCGTTAGAAGGAACTTCTTTTTCTTGCACCACAACATAGTCACCATCATTAATGCCGTCTTCAATCATACTCTGGCCTTTTACTTGTAGAACGTAGGAGTTCTTATTACCAACCATAAAAGGGGGTACCTCAAGGGTGTCTGCATGCCCTTCAAGCGTCTCTATAGGGCTACCAGCAGCAATCAGACCTAGAATAGGTAAACCAATGCCTGGCTTGCTCATTTGTTCTTGTAGCTCTTCTACGGGCATAAGTGAACGAGCAGAGTTATTACCCTTAGCGAGAAGACCCTTCGTAACGAGTGTATCAATATGTTGAGCAACTGTTGCGACAGAGCTGAGCTTAAGGCCATTGGCAATTTCACGATAGCTAGGTGAGTAGCCCCGTTGCTCAATAAATGTTGAGATATAGTCTAAGGTTTTTCGTTGTTTTTTTGTTAGGGCTTGTTTCATAAATTTTTCCTCCAATTTAGCTTATGCTCATTATAACGAACAGTATACGAACATGTCAACATATTTGTAATAAAAAATGAGCGGATTATTCGCTCATTTTTTGTATCAGATAAAATATAGAATATTTATTGAAGTTATTTCTTCTTATAGTCTCTAATTGCAGCTGTTACTTTGCCATCAGCTTTGAGGTTTTCCCAAAAAAGTACCTCTTTAGAATTAATATACATAGAGTCTTCTGGGCCATGTAATTCATTGCCTAGTTTAGTAAGACTCAGCTGAGATGCATTTTGGTTTTTTTGATCTGTTGTAGGCTGTTGAACTTGTAAGTAAAAAATATCGGTCATTTTAATGTATTTATCATTAATTTCGCTAATTTTTCCAAAATAGACCATATTGTTACTCAAAAAAACTGCTTGATAGCTACTAGACTTCACAGACGTAGAAACATTTATATAGCCCATAATCTTCATAGCGCCAGTACCAGTAATAATCAGAGCAATGAGTACAAGAGCTATCAACCCAATCACCATCGGCACTTTAGATTTTTTTGGTGGTGGTGAAGGCATTACTGGAGTAGGGTGTGGTGCGTTAGGTTGAGCTGACTGACTTGGGTGAGGTGGTTGTATTGAAGGACGGTGGGCGGGGTGTTGTGGCATGCCCGTGGGTCTTTGGGGTCGGTTTTGCTCCATAATTATTGTCTCCTTAAATCTACTTTAATTATCTTATTCTACAGATTTCATAAGCGGTATGCAAGTAATTTCTTATCTGTTGAGCAAATAAAACTGAGTTTGAGCTATTGACATTGAAAATCAGGTCTCGTAATCTAAGGTACAGAAGTAAAATTTAAGAGGAGGAATCACTAAATGCCATTCGAACAAGTAAATTCAAAAGGTCAAACATATTTTTTACACCAGCGTGAAGTTACGCTAAAAGGTGGACGCTTACAAACTATCTACTTCTTTGGTAAAGAAGCAAAAGAAGGTGCTATTGATGCACTACCAGAAGGTTACGAAGTAATTGAAAATACCCGAACCGGTCTACCTATTCTTAGAAAAATTCGATAATTTCTTATTAATCTAGAATTAGTACAGAAGCAAAAAAGCGCCTTGTATGAGGCGCTTTTTGCGTACGAGCGTAAAATCAGCTATTATTATCAGGTGTAATATAGATATTTACACACAGTATATGCGGGCCCGTAGCTCAGTTGGTTAGAGCAGTTGACTCATAATCAATTGGTCGCTGGTTCAAGTCCAGCCGGGCCCACCAGTAATTATATAAACAACCTATTTATTAGGTTGTTTATTTTTTCTTCGTAAATCAATTTGGTTTTGCAAAAAAGCGGTGTGTGTTACTGAGTCACTTCCGTCGCTTAGTGGCTGAATCTGAGTATTTTTACGGCGAGCGTTAATCTTAGCTTGCAGGTAAGCGGTTTCTTGAGCCGTCTTATCGCCTCTGACTGCAGGAGTAACGTTACCGGCCATATCTAGTTGTTTTGGAGAAACAGAGGTATCAAAACTCTGGTAAATATAGTCACTAGACTCACTGGCTGAGATTTGAGTAGGCCAGGTAGGAGCAGGCGCAAATTTTTGAATCTTTTTAGAAGATGGAGATTCATTCATACTTGTATTGTAGAAAGCTTACAGACTATTTGCAATCAAAAGAAGTAAAAAGCTTTTTAATGACCACCATAACTGTTAAAGTTAGTAAGTAATTATGAGTATCAAAAAACCAATTGAAGATGTTTTACAAATATCGGTATCGTTACCAACGCAGATTTTGGTGGCGAGTGATATTCATCTGTCTGCTCAGTCTACCGCTGCTAGTAGAAATGTAGAGGTTGAATTAAGTAAGCGAATTGCCCTGCTTACACAAGCTAGCTCAGCTGTCATAGTATTTAATGGTGATGTATTTGAGTTGTGGGCAGGTGAAAAGCCGACAATTTATAAGGCTTTACTTGCACATAAACAACTCACGCAATCACTAGAAAATTATAGTAATAATCCAAAACATCAGGTTATTTTTGTTGTTGGTAATCACGATGGTCGTATTGGCTGGAGTAGTGATGAGCAAGAAATTTTACGGAAAAAGTTCAATGCAAAAATTGGATTTAGTGCTGAAGTAATTATAAAAACTCCCAGGGGAGAGCGAACAATACTATTTGAACACGGACATATGCTTGACCCAGACAATGCTTTTGAAGACCCGCGTGACCCACACGATAAGCCTTTTGGACAATATATTGTCCAGACTGCATTACCGATGGTTACACAGACTCAGGGTAATCTACTTGAAGGGATTGAACATCTTTCTGAACCACATAAGTTTGCAAAATTTGTGGCATCACGTGTTTTGTATAGAGAGATTTTTAGTCGATTATGGTGGCTACTTATTCCGCTCGCAATAACCTTGCTCGCAAGAGTTTTGATTGGTTATGGTCTGTATAGTAGTGACGGATATTCACTGCAGAGTATTGCCAAGATTATTCTCTATACTGAGATTGCCATTATTATAAATGTCTTAGCAATTTTACTAGCAGTGTATTTTATAATGCGTAATTTGCTCAAGAGGGCTAAGACCATGCCAGGAGCAAGTACAGGAGTAAACCATAATTCAAAAGCTAGAGAAAAAGCTAAGCAAGCCACAAGTACCGATGAAGTTATTGGGTATATTACTGGCCATACTCATCACGATGAAGTCACAAAGCTAGAAAATGGTTTTTACGCAAATAGTGGCTGTGGTACTGAGATGGTAGAGGAGACTAAAACTCGCTTTGCTTTGCCAAGTAGTTATGTTTCAATAAACCATTTAAGCTGGTTAGAGTTAGAGCTCTCACAAGATAATTGCACTGTTTCTTTATGGCAATCATTGACAGATAATCACAAGCAAACTTCACTCGAAAAAATTGCAACGAAAAAATCATTACACGATAAGTTGCTAGCAATAAAAAAGACTATTATTGTTGGTTACTAAAGAACTCTATTTACCTTATGGTAAAATATAGCTATGCGCAGATTATTTGATTTTTCAAAAGCCGCTTTTTGGATAGGGTTGATCTTTATTTTGTATATTTTTGCTATTCTCACCAATGAGACGGGCAAGAATTATACTTTGCGAGCAAAATCTGATGAGCTTGAGGTGCAGATTGAGCAATTGCAGTCTCAGATAGAAGAACTTGGTTATAAAGTAACTTACTACAAAACAGATTCGTATCAAGATAAATTGGCTCGTGAGAAACTGGGCTTACAAAAGCCTGGTGAGACGGTTGTGATTATTAAAAAAGACAGTTCGCTGGCTACGTCTAGTCAGGTTGCTACTGAACAAACTGCTCCAACTCAGACCGAATCAAGCAGATCACACTGGCAGCAGTGGAGAGACTTTTTATTTGGTTCATAAATAAGCTTGAATAATGTCATGATTTAGGCTATAATTTTTTAGTACTTCTACTCTATT
>JACDEK010000035.1:3781-8517 GCA_013816445.1 Candidatus Saccharimonadota bacterium | reverse complement strand
GCCGAATTATTACTCACTCTTTTAAGTATTAGTTTTGGCTGGCTTATTGCTCGCTCGATTGATCACTATGTTCAGACTGCCCATATGGCCAGCGCAATTACTAATCAACTAGATAGCACGCAGTTAAGTGAAAAGCTAATGCTCTCGGCTATTGCCGACCCAGTTGTGGGTATCAATAAAAAGATGGAAATTATTTTATTTAATAGTGCCGCAGAAGAATTGTCTAGCTGGGATTCAACGGCTGCAAGTGGGGTTGAGCTCCAAACTGTTTTTCAGCTCAAAGACAATAATGAAAACGCTATGAATAAAGCTAATAATCCATTTCTGAAGGTATTTTCCCAGAAAGACCAAATCACGACCGATGAATTTCACTTGCAGTCTAAAGACAATACTAAACGAGCTTTTTCTATCTCTGTAGCTCCAACCTTTGATATGGATAATAATATTAATGGAGCCATTGCAGTTTTTCATGATATTTCTGACCAAAAAGGCTTACAGCGCGAACGCAATGAATTTGTTTCTACAGCAAGTCATGAAATGCGTACACCAGTCGCTGCCATTGAAGGTTACCTATCAATGGCAATTAATCCGAATCTTGCCACTGTTGATGACCGAGCTAAGAATTTTTTAGAAAAGGCACACCAGTCTGCAATTCATCTAGGTAAACTCTTTCAAGATCTTTTGAGTGTTACAAAAATAGAAGATCAAAGACTGAAAGACCAACGCCAAGTATTTAATATGACTGATCTCGTGACTCAAGTTGCAACCGAAATGGACGTTGTGGCAAAGAAAAAGGGCTTAACCTTCTTTTCTCATATTGGCAGTGAAAAGTCTGGCGCTGAACTTGTAGTCGCACCACTCTATCAGGTCAATGCCGACCCAGAGAGAGTACGCGAGGTAGTTACTAATCTAATTGATAATGCTATCAAGTATACACCAAAAGGTAATATTGATTTAACTCTAACGGGTGATAGAAATAATGTAAAGGTATCTGTGCGAGATACAGGTATGGGAATACCCTTAGAAGAACAAAAGCATATGTTTGAAAAGTTCTATCGTGTCAATAACTCTATGACCCGAGAAATCGGCGGTACTGGCCTAGGCCTCTATATCGCCAGAAGCTTAATTGAGCTATATGGAGGAAGAATTTGGGTAGAGTCGGTGTCGGGCGAAGGTTCAACTTTCAACTTTTCCTTGCCACTTGTAAAATCATAGTGCTATAATACTACTTAAGCTAAAAGGATAATATATTATGTCAAAAATTCTCATAGTTGAAGACGATATAAGTTTGCGAGACGTGTACTCGGCTCGATTAGAGGGCGAGAATTACCAGATTGTGGTTGCAGCAAATGGTGAAGAAGCTTTGGCAACTGCCGTCAAAGAGCGTCCTGATCTTATTTTACTTGACGTAATGATGCCAAAAATTTCGGGTTTTGATGTTTTGGATATTATTCGTACAACACCAGAGATTGCCCATACTCGAGTAATTATGATGACTGCACTGTCGGCAGCTGAAGATCGTGAAAGAGGCGAGAAGCTTGGTGTAGATAAATACCTTGTAAAGTCACAAGTAACACTCGAAGAGGTAGTCGGTACTATAAAAACCGTTCTAGGTGCTGCACCTGCAGTTGATAAAATCAAGGAAGATTTAGTTGGAGCAAGTGGCAATCAGAGAGCCTCTGTTGCTCCAGTAGAAGCACAACAAGTTCCAGCTCCTGTTGTTGAACCTCCACTGCAAGCTGAAGCTCCTCCTGCTCAAAGCATTCCACCAGCTATACCACCCACTGAAGCTGATAGTTCAATCAATCAAGCACCTCTTGCTTAATGATCTTTTATTTTCACAGCAAAAGAATTACATCATTACTATGGACCTCAGCAACTAATACACTAATGCTTTATACATTTGAGTAAATCTTATCTGTAAGCTATAATACTACCTATGAAGAACAGATTAATGATTAAAGATTTAGTGAGTAAAGTAGGTGAAGAAGCAGTAATTGCGGGCTGGGTTCATGTACGCCGCGACCATGGTAAATTAGCTTTTTTTGAAATTCGTGATGCCAGCGGCCTTGTGCAAGCGGTATATTTTCGTGCTGGCGAGAAGCTCGATAGTACAATTGACAAGCTACGCTCTGAATTTGTAGTAAAAATTTCTGGCCTTGTAAAAGCACGCCCTGAAAAAATGATCAATCCTGATCACCCAACAGGAACAATTGAGTTTGAAATTCAAAACCTCATCATAATAAATGAATCCGCAACTCCACCATTTGAAATTACCGAAACAAAAGAATCAGTACACGAAGATAAACGCATGCAATACCGTTATCTTGATTTACGTAGAGAAAAAATGCAATTTAATATACGGTTTCGTCACAAACTCATTTCAGAATTTCGCCGTTATCTCGATGATGCTGATTTTGTTGAAATAGAAACCCCAATACTTACTAAGTCGAGCCCTGAAGGTGCGCGTGACTACTTGGTGCCATCTCGTTTGAGCCCCGGTAAGTTTTTTGCTTTGCCTCAGGCTCCCCAACAGTTTAAACAACTCCTGATGATTGCAGGCTTTGAAAAATATTATCAAATTGCTCGATGTTTTCGTGATGAAGATCAAAGAGGAGACAGACAGCCGGAGTTTACTCAGCTTGATTTAGAAATGAGCTTTGTCTCAGAAGAAGATATTCTAGAATTTAACGAAGCCATGTTTCGTAATGTCATTTCAAGTCTTATGCCAGAAAAAAAACTTCCTAAAAAATTTCCCAGACTCACCTATGCTGAAGCTATGGAAAAATATGATTCTGACAAACCAGATCTACGTGAAGATAAAAATGATTCAAACGAACTAGCTTTTTGTTGGATAGTTGATTTTCCTGTTTTTGAAAAAACCCCAGAAGGCCATCTAACTTTTGCACACAATCCATTTGCTCTACCAAAAGCTGATGACACGGAATTACTGAAGTCAGATAAAGAAGAAGATTTACTCAAAATGCGCGCTCACTGCTATGACTTAGTACTTAATGGTGTTGAGATTAGTAGTGGGAGTATGCGAATACATGACCCTAAGATACAGAAAGCCATATTTGAACGCTTTGGACTGAGTGATACTGAAGTACAAGAGCGTTTTGGTAATTTTCTAGCTGCATTTAAATATGGTACTCCGCCACACGGTGGCATGGCACCAGGCATCGATCGGCTTGTGACTGTCCTTCTTGATGAACAGTCAATTCGTGAGGTTATAGCCTTTCCTAAGACTGGAGATGCTCATGATCTTATGTTTGATAGCCCAGGCCTGGTATCGTCAGCGCAACTCAATGAGCTCAATATAAAGATCACTGACAAAAAAAAGAAAGACTAGCCACAATGAACCCCCAGACGACATATACTGTTCAGCTAGAAAACTTTAGTGGACCACTTGATGTGCTGCTTGGCCTGATTGAGCGCGATAAGCTAGATATTTGTGAAATTAGTCTCGCAACAGTGACAAATGACTATTTAGAATATATACGCAATACACCACTAGATCCTCATCAAATGAATTGGTTTTTGACTATAGCGAGTAAACTAATTCTCGTCAAATCACGAGCTCTACTCCAGCAAGAAGACCTTGAAGAAGTAGATGAAGATATTCAAGATCTAACAGAACAACTTATGGCACTTTCCACTTTTAAAGAAGCGAGTAAAAAATTCTCTTTAAATTCACAAAATCAACTCATTGCTGCTCCAAAACTACTTAGTCATACACAAGTCATTTATACAAATATAGACGCAAATTCACTTGCACAAGCAATGAACTCTCTGGGTAGTAGTGAAACAATACAAAAAACTCCTTTTCGACTTAAGCGCCAGTCTAGCCAAGCAGTTCGAGCTGAGCTACTCAAAAGACTCACCAATCTACAAAAAATTGAACTTAATCATATACACACCATAAGTTCGAATCCTAAAGAAACTATTGCTCTTTTTATGCTCATTTTAGAGCTTATTAAAACCCAGAAAGCGCAATTATGTCAGGGTCAGAATACTCACTATATTGAGGTGTATGCATGAGTACTATTGCTCAACAAATTCATGCTGTGCTTTTTTTACATCCGGCTGGCCTGAGTAAGGCCGAAATAATGAGGCTATGTGCATTATCTAGTGAAGAGCTCAGAACTGGACTATCTGAAGTGGTACAATTCTTGCACGACTCTGGCGTTGAAATACTTGTAAGCAATGACCATCTACAGCTGATCACAAAAATTTCACTTTTACCCAGCTCAGCGATTGATATTACTCAAAAAGATACCATAAGCTCTTCAGCACTTGAGGTATTGGCAATCATTGCTTACAAGCAACCTATTTCTCGTAATGAAATTGAAGAGATTCGTGGTGTTGGTAGTGAACAGACACTTCGGGGGCTACTTGAAAAAGATCTTATACTTGAAACCAAAACAAAGAAGAATAGCATTACAACCGTCCGATATTCAACGAGTCCACAGTTTTTAAAACAAGCAGGTTTAACTTCACTTTCACTCTTACCAAAACTGAAGGAGACACATGCAAAACAAGCCAAGTAACTCACCAAGTATTCGTCTAAATAAATACCTTGTTGAGATTGGTCTAGCTGACTCTCGTCGAAAAGCAGATGAAGCTATCAAAGATGGCAAGGTCAGTATTGATGGCAGAATAGCAGTGCTTGGTGATACTGCCACCACTGAAAGTGAAGTCTACCTTAATGGTCAGCAAGGACAAAAAAGAAATCA
>JACDEK010000035.1:0-3771 GCA_013816445.1 Candidatus Saccharimonadota bacterium | reverse complement strand
CCCAAGCTCAGGTAAAGATAAAGAGTACATCGTATTATTACACTCAGACTATCGAATTAGTGATACCAAAACACTTCTTAATGGTATTAAGCTTGATGATGGCTTAAGTAAATTTGTAAGTGTGAAACAACTTTCTGCTCGGCGCTTGCGAGTAGTACTGCAAGAGGGTAGAAACCGCCAAATTCGTCGCAGCTTCAATGAACTTGGTTATAAAGTTGCTATGCTAGAAAGAATTCGCATTGGCGATATTGAACTTAGTGCACTGCAACCAGGAAAATACATTTTCTTACATAACTTAAGTAAGGTATAAGCAAAAATGCTTCTCGTTGCACTGGCACTTCTCATTAGTATCATTCAGTTAACCGTTGCCCCTAATGCACTTCTTCAGTCTATTAGCTCAAACCTAAACCATTCTAGCGCTATCACGAAAGAATCGAGAATTGGGTATGTCAATACACCGTATGTCACGATGCCAGAGCTCAAAACCGGTGCTCTACCATACGCTTCTTCAGCCAAAGCCGCAATCATCTATGATGTGGGAAGTGGCAAAACACTATACGAGAAGTCACCTACCGAAAGTATACCTATTGCCTCGCTTACTAAGCTCATGACAGCACTGGTTATAATGCAAAACCACTCACCAAATGAAATTGTAACAATTCCAAAAGGCTTGCCTGTTTTGGGGTCAGCAGATCAAAAAATTGGCGTGGTAGAAGGGGAGAAATTTAAGCTTTCAGAGCTTATGCAAGCTTTACTTGTCTATTCTGCTAATGATGTAGCCAATAGCTTAGCCGTCTGGGATAGTGGCTCAATAGATGGTTTTACAAATAAGATGAATGGATACGCAAAACAATGGGGGCTAGAAAATTCGCACTATACTAACCCGACCGGGCTGGATGAAACTAACCACCAGAGTTCTACCAAAGATTTATTGAGTCTTTCCACTATACTTTTGCACAACGCTACATTTCGAAAAATAGTAAATACTCAAAAAACTACTATACATAGTGAGGCTCAGAAACCCTACACCCTTACCACAACCAATCATGACCTCACTGTACCTTACATATACGGTATCAAGACGGGTCTGACTGATAATGCCGGGCAATGCTTAATTTTATTAGCCCAAAAAGGCAATCACGAAATAATTACAGTTGTATTAAACAGCCCAGACCGTTTCCAAGAGAGCAAAAATATGGTAGACTATGCGTTCAGTAATTATTTATGGAAATAATATTTAGTAGAAAAAGCAAATGAAAGCAAAAAATCTCCCAATTATAGCCCTCGTTGGTCTGCCTAACAGCGGAAAATCAACGCTATTCAATCGTCTGACTCACTCATCTCATGCAATTATCTCTGAGATTCCTCACACTACTCGAGATACCAATAGAGGTGTAGCCAAAATTGATGGACGAGCTTTTGAAATAGTTGATACTGCTGGCTATACCAATCAAAAGGGTCAAATATATCAGTCTGCTATGAGCCAGCTAAGCGACACGCTCAGTAAAGCTGAAGTTATTGTCTATGTTATAGACGGCACTGTAGATGCTAGTGCGGGAGACGACACTCTCGCTAAAATGATTCATCTTTTGAAAAAATCGGTTGTACTAGCTATAAATAAGGCTGATAACTCATTTTCTGCTTTGCCAGCTGAGAAATTTCGTAGACTCGGCTTTGAGGCAATTGTATTTATTTCTGCAATTCATAGTATAGGTATAAATGATCTTAATGAAATTTTACTCAAAAATGCTCCCAAAAAAGGTACCTACACTTCTGTTGATAACGACGAAATAATGGTAGCGATCTTAGGCCGACCCAACGTGGGTAAATCTAGCCTTTTAAATGCTCTGGCCGGAGAAACTCTAGCGATAGAAGCCGATGAAGCTGGTACTACGCGAGATACCAATGAATTTAGCTTGCAATTTCATGGTACACAAATTACTTTTATTGATACGGCAGGCCTTCGTAAGCCAGGTAAGATTAGTAAGGCCGAAAATATAGAATTCTACTCTAAGGTACGTACTAAAAGAGCCATCGAAAGAGCTGATATTTGCCTAATGCTAATTGATGCCAACGAACCTGCTACAGCCCAAGACCTCCATATGGCTGGTATGGTCAAAGACGCTCGCTGCGGGCTGATTGTGGTTGGAACCAAATGGGATACTGTAGAAAAAGACACTCATACAATGGCAAGTATTACTGAATTTATTCGCTCTAAGCTTCAATTTGTTTGGTGGGCTCCACTAGTGTTTACCTCAGCAAAAACTCGCCAGAATCTAGATGACCTGTTGGCTCTTATTAAGGATGTAAACTCAAGACTAGATTTTAGCTTATCAACTCCAAAGCTCAATAGATTTTTAGAAGACGCCAATGCCAAAAACCCTCCAGCTGCTGTTAAAACTAAAAAGCCTAAAGTAAATTACATTACCCAGACAGGCCAGCACCCACCTAAATTTACTATTTTTGCTACCCACCCTGAGTACATGCACTGGAGTTACACGCGTTTTTTAGAAAATCAATTGCGTGATCAGTTTGATCTTAATGGCGTACCAATTACTATTGAATACCAAAGCAAATACAAAGAAGGTAAAAGACGTACTAAAGAAGACTGGAAAAAGTAAGTTTTCACCAGATCTAGCTTTATCCTTTAGAGATTCTCCTTTATACTACATAGATATGAAACTAATCATCGGCCTCGGCAATCCAGGTGACGAATACACACACACCAGACACAATTTGGGGTTTATGGTACTAGGTGAACTGGCACAAAAGTGGGGCGTTCATTTTCATGAACAAACAAAGCTCAAAGCTCAAGTACTAGTAACTCTTTTTGAAGGTGAAACTGTTGTACTAGCAAAACCCCAAACATTTATGAATCTCTCTGGGAATAGTGTACAAAAAATTAAACAATTCTATAAACTCAGTAATGATGATATCTGGATAGTTAGTGATGATCTTGATTTAGACTTTGGCACTATTCGTGTACGGCAAGGGGGTAGTAGTGGCGGACATAATGGCCTAAAAAGTCTTATTGAACAATTAGATGAAGACTTTGTACGTATTCGCGTTGGTATAAAAAATTCTAGTCTCGAAAAAATACCAACAGAAAAATTTGTTTTGCAGCGATTTAGTACAGATGAAGAACAAAAATTACCAGATATTATTACCCATTCTGTCAATCTTATAGAAACATCACTTGTCGATACTATTGGGCACACGAGCACAACGATCTAGATATGCTCATAAATAATTAAGACTTAATGGGTTTTTACTTTTTTTTAAAAGTTTATTCCGCTCCATGCTAGTAACGCACAAAAAATTTCGGTAATATAAAAAGCAGACCTGCCGTACGAATCGAACAGATCTGCTTATTACACCCTTCCATACCCCCGCAATTGGGATTTGTCAGCCTCACAAAATATATATAGACCGTGGTAATGAAAGGGAATAGTCTGCTAGTGAGAAATCTAAAAGGAGGGTGAGTTTTAGACAAAGCCTCAACTAGCAGACTATTCCCTTTAATAGGTGGGAAATTATTCAGTTTTTAATACGCAGGTATTGTATCACGCTAGTGCTTATTTGTCAATACTTTTTTCCAGGTAATGTACATCACACTTATGCTTATCAGATAGAAAGTAGAATATGAATATACAAGAAATTAATTACAAAAGCAAGTCTTTTCCAGAACTTTTACTCACTATAGCTGCACCACCTAAAAATATTTATGTGCTTGGTGATATACCTGACCTACGAATGGTGGCTATTGTAGGT
>JACDEK010000034.1:7263-8562 GCA_013816445.1 Candidatus Saccharimonadota bacterium | reverse complement strand
CCACGCACCTGCTCTTTTGCTTTACCAAGCTCTTTGTCACTCACCAATTCTTGTTGTATTTTTTGCAACTCGTCTAGTACTGCAGTGATAGCATTACCTATTTTATCATTGTTTACGCCAGCATAAATTTCAAACTTACCACTATCTACAAAATTAGAATAGCTCATATATACAGTGTATGCTAATCCCTTGTTTTCTCGTACATTCAAGAATAAACGTGAACTCATGCCAGAACCCAAAATAGTACTAAGAAGTTTCATAGCTGGCTCGTCTGCGGCACCAATTTTTGGAGCTCTACCGACTATTAGTAAGTGGCTTTGATTAGTATCTTCATTTGTCACACTCACACGGTGTGTAGACAGTCCACCTTTCACAGGTTGCCAGGTTCGCTGAGCTTTGGATTGTACTTCTGACAACATCTCATTAGCATACTCTACTACCTTACTATGGCTAATGTTGCCTGCAACAGACAAAACAATGTTATCCATTGTATAGAGACCTCTAAAGTAGTTAATGATGGCATCTCGCTGCATAGTACTAATAATGTGCTCATTACCGATAACATTGGTTCTGAGTGTATCGTGTGGCCACAAAAGATCACCAACCAAATCATACACGTAACGTGCGGGGTCATCTTTGTATACTTTCATTTCTTCTAATATAACATTTCGCTCTCTTTCTATTTCGGCTTCTTCAAAAAGCGGATCGGTCAAAATATCTCCAAGGATATTAAAGGCCAACCCAAAGTAGTTTTTTGGAAGCTTTATGTAATAGCTAGTATGGTCTTCGGCTGTATAAGCATTCATATAGCCACCAACTGAATCAATTTCTTCTGATATCTGCTTAGACGTTGGGCGTTTATGGGTACCCTTAAATAACAAGTGTTCTAAAAAGTGAGCAGCCCCATACTCTGTCTTCATATCTTCATAGCGACCACCGGCCCCCACAAAAAAATTAACCGTTACACTCTCGGTTTCTGTCATCGTGCGAGTAATAATACGCAGACCATTCGGTAATTGGGTAATTTCATGCATGGTTTTTGGGCTTTCTAGTTTTCATAAAGATATAGCGTACCAGTAAAACCAGTACTACTGCAATAACTACATAGTCTACGTAGTGTAAGAAACCATAGTAGTGTTTCCAGCTGTCACCGAGAACATAGCCAATCACTACAAATACAATCGTCCATATAAGTGAGCCAATAAAGCTATCTCTTAAAAATTTACTTAAGTTCATCATAAAGGTACCGGCAGCAAAACCGGCAAAGGTACGTATTACAGGAGTTACGCGAGATAGTAA
>JACDEK010000034.1:0-7253 GCA_013816445.1 Candidatus Saccharimonadota bacterium | reverse complement strand
TAGTAATATCGCCTTCTCACCTCTTTTTTCAAACCAAGCTTCAGCTTTTTCATAGTCATGAGTGCTAATAAGTACATATTTACCATATTTTTTCACCAGTGGCCCACCACCATATTGACCTATTAAGTATGCAATGTACGTGCCAAGAGTTTGTGCACATGCACCAATAATAATCAGTAAAATAATATTAAATCGCCCTGTCCGAGCCAAGCTTCCGGCCAGCGCAAGAGTAGCTTCTGAGGGGATTGGTACGCCGGCATTATCGATTACTAATATAAAAATAACCCCAAAATACCCAATCTTATCAATAAGATTGAGAGCGAAATCTAAAAGCCATGCGGTTAATCCCAAGTAATTTTCCTTATCAAGTAATTTAGTAAATAAGTACTACTAGTGTATCAGGTTTAGCGCGCATTCTGCAAAGCATGCGCATACACCATTATCAGGCTCAAATCAGCGGGTGTCACTCCCTGCACTAATGATGCCTGAGCAAGTGACTCTGGCTTAATCTCACCAAGGCGTTTCTTTGCCTCATTACGTAGGCCAGATATATTCTGGTAATCTAGGCTAATTGGTAGCTTATGATGTTGCTTATCTTTGAGTTTTCGGGCATCTCTAGCTTGTCGCTCAAAATACCCCGAGTATTTGGTGAGTATTTCAATATTATATGCATAATCATTATCAAGAACAATGCCACAAGCCTCCTGCAAACCATCACGTGAGTTTTCTGGACGTTTGAGCCACTCATAAGCACTAATTGTAGAGCCTTCTAGCTTTACTTTTGTTGTTTTGAGTAGCTTGAGCCCCCCTACTATGGCCTGTTGTTTTTTCTCAACCCTACTCAAGGCAGTTTTAGATTGCAACCCAAGCTCAAAGCCTTTTTTTGTGAGCCGAGTATCAGCGTTATCATTGCGCAATAATAATCTATATTCAGCTCTACTGGTAAACATTCTGTACGGTTCTATATGGGTTTTAGTAACTAAATCTTCTATCAGTACGCCAATGTACGCCTCAGACCGGTCTAATACAAACTCAGGCCTTACAAGTGCTCTATGAGCAGCATTAATGCCAGCAATCAAGCCCTGTGCGGCGGCTTCTTCATAGCCAGTTGTACCATTCATTTGACCAGCCAAAAATAAACCTTTCACTATCTTCGTTTCTAGAGTTGTTTTAAGCTGATGGGGTAAAAAATAATCATAGCGTACTGCGTAGCCATACTCTAAGAACTCTGCCTTTTCGAGCCCCATAATAGTATGAATGATCTTCACTTGCCACTCGGGTGAAAAAGCCGTACTACAGCCCTGTAAATACATTCTTTCGCCATCTACACTGCCCTCTCGCCCCACCGGTTCAATAAAAATTGGATGGCGAGTTTTTTCGGGAAAGTTTTTGACTTTTAGGTCTAGACTAGGGCAACTGCGTGGCCCGGTCTCGGTAATTAGCCCAGAAATATTGCCTGAAGACGCGTAATTATCTAAGATCATCTGATGAGTTTTTTCATTTGTATATGTTAGCCAACACAACTCTTGATCTTTTAGCTCTACTACCTCATGATCTGGGTGAGTAAAGCTAATTTTGCCAGCTGTACCCGGTGCTACCTCAAGCCGTGTATAGTCAATGCTACTGCGTTTAATACGCGGCGGTGTACCAGTTTTGAGCCGACCACGCTGTAAGCCGAGTTTGGTGAGCGACTCAGAAAGGCCATGGCTAGCTTTTTCGTCTATTCTGCCACCTTTTTTTATGACTTTTGGCCCTACTACAATTTCACCATTTAAGAACGTGCCAGAGCAAATTATAACTGTAGATGTACTAATAGTACTGTGATTTTTAGTGGTAACAGAATCAGTTGAACTTTTTTTTGCCTCAACTCCAATCACCTCATCTTCAAGAAAATCAAGATTAGGTGTAGCCTTAAGTTGCTTAATCATTTCTTTATTGTATTGATCTCTATCAAGCTGAGCACGGTAGGCACGTACAGCTGGGCCCTTGCTGGTATTGAGCTCTTTGAGCTGAATAGCGCTAGCATCTACTACTTTAGCCATTACGCCGCCCAAGGCATCTATTTCGCGCACCAAATGCCCCTTACCTGGGCCACCCACAGAGGGATTGCAAGGCAAAGCCGCCACTTTTTGCAAATTGGCAGTTATAAGTAAGGTTGTAGCACCTATGCGCGCCGATGTAATTGCCGCTTCACAGCCAGCATGCCCGGCACCAACCACAATCACATCGTATTTCTTTAATAATTTCTTGGTTTGCATTGCGGCTAAGTATAGCTCAAATGCTGGTTTTTTTCAATCTATAAAAGTTGCATATTGTGCGACATGTTTGTTACGCTTATAAGTATGTATAGCGAATATATGAGTGATTTTTTAGAATATCTTGAGGTAGAAAAAGGCCGCAGCCTCAAAACCATCGAGAACTACTCTCTCTATCTCAATAGGTTTATTGAATTTACCGACGATATCAAAGTTTCTAAGATTGATCTCAACAAAATCAGTAAGTGGCGCCAATGGCTCAATCGCTATAAGGCAAATGATGGACGTACTGTTGGCAAAGCTACTCAAAACTACCATCTTATAGCTATGCGTAGCTTTCTCAAATACCTCGCTCGGCGTGATATTGACTCATTAGCACCAGAAAAAATTGAGCTAGCCACCTCTCAGCGCCCGCAAGTCAGCTTTTTGAATCAAGAAGAGGTTATACAGCTATTTGAAGCTATACCAATAAACAATATTGTGGGTTTGCGTGACCGCTCAATTATAGAGCTATTATTTTCTACTGGCCTACGTGTATCTGAGCTAGCAGCGCTCAACATCAAAGATCTTAATTTTAAAACTGGTGAGTTTTCTGTGCGAGGTAAAGGCCAAAAAGACCGCCCAGTGTATTTGAGTGAGTCTGCTGCCTATGTACTGAGTAAGTACTTAGAAAAGCGTAATGATGACTTTGTACCACTATTTGTACATTTTCGGGGTACTCAGAGTGATTTTAATGGCGGTGAGTATACTCGCCTGACTGTGCGCTCTATTCAGCGCATTGTAGAGCGCTATGCGCACAAAGCCGGCATAGCAAAGCATGTTACCCCTCATACCTTACGTCATAGCTTTGCGACAGATCTATTGACCAATGGTGCTGATTTACGTAGCGTACAAAGTCTACTTGGGCACAGTAATATCGCTACTACTCAAGTCTATACTCACGTAACAGACCCACAGTTGCGCAAAACTCACCAAAAATTTCACTCGGGTAATAAATAGTTATGGACAATTACCATTTGAGGCTTTACTAAAATCATCATACACTGTCAAAGTTTTACAGATACTTTCTTTTGAGTACAATACATCTTCTAAGACACTATTGCCTCCAACAGATTTTTGAGCAGTAATACGACGATACAAGTCTCCTACCTTTGCAGTAATATCTATTGTTGCCGTTGATGACTTAACTTCGACAAGTTTACCACTAGTGTCATAGAATTGTATCTGTATTGGCGCATTTTTGTAACGACTTTTTACTTTCATAACAATGTTTGGGGCCGTTGTAATATTAGGAATGCTTGAAAAATCTGCTTCCATCTTGCAAGTATATGTTCCAATCGATGAAGCACCTTCTCCGGTGTAACCAGCACAAACTACATTTGTTGTAAGAGGCTCGGGAGAAGGATCTGGGGTTGATGTTCTAGGTAGTATAAGGACTGTTTTTACGGGTAAACCATCTTGGGTAGAAGTGTACCCAGCTTTTGGCCAATAGACAAAGGTGAGCTCAAGAGCAGCGGGTACATCCCCTGGCCATGCACTAACTGTTGGAAAAACTGAACCTCCTGGTAATTGGTTAGATTCACTACTTTTATCACCCCAAAGAAGTTTAAAGGATTTTATTATCGTAGTTTTTGATGGCAAGAAAAATTGTGTTGATGTATCTTTATCAACCGTTTGATTAAAAGTTGTTGCTAGGCTGGTAATTGTACGGCATACAATTTCAGTTTTGTTATCTGCATTTGTAGACAAAACTGGTTTAACAAGATTGCTTCTATCTGTTGGGGTTAGAGAATCTTTATACCCGGTAATTTCACTGCCATCACACTTTGGCACCTGAAGATCAGGGTATTGATTCAAAAGCTGTGCTGCATCGTGCGCAGTTGCCTCAGCTGCCACCCTAGCTCTATTAGAAAGATCAGTATTGAGTGCTTGGCGAGATTGCTGTACTGATGCAGCTGTAAGCCCCACAATAATTACAATTAATACTAAAGACAGCCCCGTTACTATCAAAAGCGATGTGGCGCCACGAGGATATTTTTGCTGACGTAAGTTTGAGTTTTTCATACTGCTTATACTATACCATTTTTCTATCGTTCCATCACAGCAGTTTTAAATGTTGCTTGATCACAGAAGTTGTCGCCAATAATACATTTGCGGGTAATAGTGTCTGGATTTCCTGTAGTAACAATAAAAGTAACTACCACACTCTGTGTTGTGGCAGCACCCGAAATAAATGGCCCTTTAACGATTTTAAAAACTGGATCATCTGAAGCAGGAGGAGTCCCGGGTATATTTGCAAATTCAACATTTGGGCTGGAGATATTGACCGTCTCAAAACTGTTTGATGGACAATCAATAGTACTATAATAACCTAGCTGGAATTGACCTGAATTTAGTTCGATTTTTTCAGATTTTACCGGCAAACCACCGGGAGAAATAAATCCATCAGTTCGATTTATACATAAAGATGTTGGGGTCATAGCATAAGAAGTAGATATTTTACCAGTACGAATCTCACGAGTAATAGTATCGAGTGTATCTCGCGCTGCTTGTTGAGAAGTACGTGTTGTCTTAGACCAATTATAAAACCGAAATACACCAATAAAGGTTGAGAGAGTGATAGTTAGCATAAAGCCCATAATAGCTATGGCAAAAAGAAGTTCTACTAGAGTAAAGCCTTTATTTCTTTGTTGTAGTTGTTTTATAGTTTTCATCATTTTTGCTTTGTAAGTATTACTATATTACTGACTGACTCTGTGGTACCAAATGGACCTTGCCACTCTACTTTTACATCTGCTTGTACCGTCTGAGAATCTACTGGCGAAGCCGGTCCATTATTCACTAGTCTCCCAGTTTGTTTAAATGTGATTGTACTAACTGCCATAGAACCATTATGAAGAAATGGTGTAATGTCATTGCAGTCTGAAGCATTATTAGATAACTTCCATCGAGTAATACTACTAGCAGCATTCGTAATAGGCAGGATACAATATGTAGCATTAGGTGTAGTAATAAGATCTATTTGAGCCAAGCCTAGAGGTGTCGAAGAACAACCACCGCCACCCACAGAACCCCCAAGAAAACTTGGGCAACCCCTAGCTCCATCCCAAGGCAAACTATCCCTATAAGCCTGTAAAGCCTCTGACTGATATTGAGCCATCTCAAGCGCCTGCGTACGTTCTTGTGCAGCCACGGCACTTTTGCGAGCACTAATTACACCTGTAAAAGAAAAACCAATAATAGTACCAAGTATAGCGAAAGCAAAAATTACCTCGATAAGTGTGTCACCATGATGATTTCTTAATTTCATTATATTCGCCTCGACTTAATAGAACTACCATTAAGCATATCAATATCTATGTAGTATTTTAGCTCACCTGGAGCAGTTGTTGAATCAGAATTAGTTATTGCTTGTTGCAACAAACCTTGCTTATTCGGGTTGTTCTCACAACTAGTAAGATATACAGTACCAGACTTACAACCCCCATCTGAACCCGTATCCATATAAAAATTTCTACCGCTTCCGTTTCTAATCACAATCCAATGTGTAGCAAAATCTTTTGACTTATCTTGAGCGGTATTACTAAAACAAGTATTATATCCACTGGCTGTACAACCGCTATCAACACTTGGCTCGGCAGTATAATAAAAGAGATTCTGGGCATTATTTATCACATAGCTTTCGTACTCAGTAAAGTACTGAGGATCTGTAGTAGTTTTTAATTTATGAACAATCATACAAGATTGCCCAACCGCACACCTTCCGCCAGTACTAGAATCGCTATTATTACTAAATTCTATTGCTTCACCATAGATAGTTTCTCCAGAGTTAAAACCAGTACTATCAGGAGGCCCAAGCCCTTTTTTTGCCTCAGCCTGTACAGACTGAATACTAGATACCATCTGATCTACAGCATCATCTACAACTATACTCTTACGCAGTGTAAAAAAACCCCAAGACATCACGAGCATCGCGCTAGATATTGCCAAAACAATTGTTACCTCTACAAGAGTAAAGCCTCTTCGTTTAAACTTCATAATCTAAATTATACCACTTATGTTAGGCTATAACAGCCTAGAAGTACCTCAAGTACCAATGAGCTATTTGTTCACCCCAAAATAGCCCAAAGTACAGCCCAATTATCAAAAATGGCCCAAAAGCCAACTGATCTGTTCGCTTACGGCCTTTTTGAGCCACCAAATACACTCCTACCCCGGCACCAACCACATAAGCTACAAAAACAGCTACAAGTAGCTGAGGTACCGCAAGAAGTAAACCCATAGCTAAGGCCAAACGTATGTCGCCGTCGCCCAAAAATCGCCCGCCAGAAAAAAACCACATTGCCAAATATATACTGGTAAAAACTGTAGCAGCAATTAGTTGTGGTACAACACTCTGCCAACCATTTTGTACCCCACTCATAGTTACAAGTACTATACCTATCGCAATGACCGGTAGCATAAATCTATCTGGTAAGAGCATCCACTTATAGTCATACACAAAAGCCGCTACCAAAAACACACTTGCCAAGCACCACAGAGCAAGAACAGTCCATGTTTGAATACTGATAGGAGAAAAGTGTAGATATATGCCTACAAATAATAGTGTAGTAGCTAGCTCAACTAGTGGATACTGCCATGAGATTGGTTTTTTACAATATCGGCACTTTGCTTGTAAGAATACAAAGCTAATAACCGGAATGTTATCGTACCAAGCTAGCTGATGTTTGCAGCTTGGGCACATAGACCTACCAGTACTGATACTTCTACCAGTTTTGAGCCGCCACACCCAAGCATTTACAAAACTCCCAAAACTGAGGCCAAGTAGAAAGAGTAATAATAAGTCAAGAATCATAGTAGTATTATCTGTGATGAAAAGTATTTGCGCAAACTAAAAAGACCTATGCAAGCTAGGTCTTTTTTATTACTACGATCTATTTTAGAATTTTGAACTTATACAGACAACGCTACTTGATCCTTCATTATAGTAATATGAAG
>JACDEK010000033.1 GCA_013816445.1 Candidatus Saccharimonadota bacterium | reverse complement strand
CAGAAAACCTTCATGTAGTTGCCGAGCAAATTCATAAAAACAATATAATGACCTCTAAGGTTCGTTCGGCATTACTATACCCTGCTTTCTTGATAGTTTTACTCATTCTTGTAGGGAGTGGAATTGGCCTATTTTTATTACCAAAACTTGCCGATATCTTTAATGGCTTAAATATGAAATTACCATGGTATACCAAGGCGCTGATTGTTTTTGGCCAATTTTGGGGAAAATGGGGTATTCTTATTACTCTATTATTCATGGTGACATTAGTTATTATTATCTTGCTTGGTATTTACACAAAAACTGGCAAGAAAGTTATGCAAAAAATCTTATACTCATTACCTGGCGTCAACAAACTTTTATTTCAATCAGAGATTGCTCGTTTTGGTTTTATTCTTGGCTCTTTGCTTGATGCTGGCTTACCTGTTGTTGAGGCACTCGACTCGCTCTCAGACTCAATGGCCACCAAGCGCTACCGCGATATCATTACTACAATGAAAGTGAGTATTGAAGAAGGCAATACATTTGCAACTACTTTTGAAAAAATACATGATAAAAAAGCCTTTCCGGGGCCCATTCGTCAGCTAATTGTCAGTGCAGAAAAATCAGGTAGTTTATCAGAGACTTTACTAAAAATGAGTCAGCTCTATGAAGACAAGGCCGAGATTACCGCCAAGAACCTCGAAACAATGATTGAGCCAATTATTCTCGTACTCATTGCCATAGGAGTATTATTTGTTGCTCTAGCGGTCATCGTACCAATATATAGCCTCATTGGTGGTCTGGAGCCCGGCAGATGATATCAGCACATGCCCGACAAGGTGTTACTATTATTGAACTCATTGTAAGTATTGGCATTATTACCATTCTATTTGGTGTGAGCACCCCACTTCTACGTACTTTCTTGCTTCGCAGTGACCTAGATGTAGCACAAAACTCCATTGTTCAAGACACCTACCGTTCACAAAGCCTCGCGATGTCTGGCGAAGGTGATAGCTCTTGGGGAGTAAAAATACTTAGTGGTCAGGTTACTGTATTTCGAGGCACAAGCTATGTAACTCGCAATACTGGCTTTGACGAAAGCTATGCTTTGTCTTCAAGCATTGCAATATCAGGGCAAAGTGAGTATGTTTTTTCAAAGCTAACCGGTTTTCCAACACCTATAGGAACCACCACACTCACAAATGCCGCTAACGAAACCCGGTCATTAACTATCAACTCAAAAGGGATGATTGAAGAACAATGATATATAGTAATCTTAAAAAATCTGGTTTCTCACTTGTTGAAGTAGTCTTAGCAATTGCAGTTTTTGCCTTAATAGGCTCAATTGTAGTTAGTGCTTTTGTATACGGTAGACAAGCCACCCAGCAAGCAGGTGACCGCTCACGAGCTGCTGAGTTAAGTAGCGAAACACTAGAGGCGGTACGCAATATCTCTAACCCAAACTACTCTAATCTATCAAGCTACACTAATGGTACAACGTATTATCTAGCTATTAATGCTAATCAATGGCAACTTACGACCACGCCAACAACAATTGATAATTTCACTCGCACTGTCGTATTTTCTGACGGCCCTAACGGCTCGCGCCAAGCTAATACAAATATTACTTGGCAAATTACTCCACTACGAACCGGTAGTGTTTCAGCGATCACTTATTTTGCCAACTGGCGTCAGCCAACAGCAGCCAGTAGTAAAAGTGGGCTCTTTGTATATGCCGATGGAGGAACCACAACAGATAGTGCAAAGTATCGACAACTACAAACAGATGGCACTTGGACTACGGCTACAACGATGCCAGACTTTGACACTACCACGACAAACAGAGTGGTACGCTCTATGAAAGGCTACTCAGCACAAAGTGGCTCAGCTAAAATGATACTCTCACGACATTTTGATGGCACAAAACAATATATGTACGCTACTTACTGGAATGGTACTAGCTTTACAGCACCACAGCTTTTAGCACAATGGACCTCAAACACGTTTGTTGATGTTGGTAATTACAGTGGCGACTGGCTAGCCAACGGATCTTTTGTAGCAGTTTATTCAAACGGCTCAAATAGTCCGCAATCTAGAAGCTTTAATGGTCTTACTTGGAGTGCCCAGCTAAGTATCGGAACTATCGGTACGAGCACGAACTTTCCCTCTACAATTGTTGCCAAAGCGCGAAAGAATACCAATGAGCTTATGATGGCAACTCTAATGCAAGACTATAGTGTCGAAACAAGCTATTATGCAAATAATGCTTGGTCGGGGTACACTCTCCAGACCAATAATTCTATTGGCAACGGTACGCGGCTCGTAAGCTTTGGCTGGAACAGTCAAAATACTACAACAGGAGAGCTAGTATTCACAAATTCCCCTAATGATCGCTCCTTACGAGCACGTACCTTTACAGCCGATGGTGCTGGTTCTGGTAGTTGGGCACCAGTTGCGAATAGCGACAACCTGCCAACAGGAGTCCATGTAGCATCTTTGTATAGTACACCGCGAGCAGTTGGTGGAGATGAATCAATAGCTTGTGACAAGGGAGATAATACACCTACAGTTATATATTGTTATAAGTTAATTCCTGGCTCAAATGGCTACTCATCACCCACCAATCAAATAATTACCACTAATACCGTACCGGGCGGACAAATTACCTTTGACTTAGCCTATAGATATCTGTCCTCGAATCTTGGCCTCATATTATATTCTGACAATACCACTAGTGGTAAGATCAAACGCTTCAATACCACAACAAATACGTGGGATCAAAATCCAATTGTCTTACCCAATGCAACAGGCATTATTCAAAAAACCAAGATTATTGGTCGGCCTAACTCAGACGAAGCTATGTCACTTGTGGCAGACTCAAACCTTAATCTATACTCTGTTGTACTAAATGGTACCAATGAGACCCTCTACTCAACCCCAGCCGGCAAGGCCTGGACAATCCATAATACACACGGACCCACCAATAATGCTGTTTGGTTTGACTTTATGTGGGACAATTAATGATAAAGAAGAATATTTCACAAAATACTGCACGTGGTTTTACTCTTATTGAACTATTACTCTATGTAGCAATAATCTCTGTAGTAATTTCAAGCATCATGTTTGTAGCAATCTCATCAATTAGTCAGAGAGTTCATAATCAAGCAGTAACAGAAGTAGACTACCAAGGTGAAGCAGTAATCAGCCAAATAACTCAGCAGCTCAGAAATGCAACCGCTGTTAGTACCCCTGGTACAGGGACGACTTCATCTAGTCTTTCTTTTAGTACACTAATAGCTGCAAATAATCCGACAATTTACGACATCATTAACGACGGCTCACGTAACCGCCTAAGAATAAGAGAAGGTATTAGTGCAACCACTAACTACCTCACCAATAATAAAGTTACCGTAGATAGTCTCAGCTTTAATAATGTAACTGCTACTGGCGGAAAAAACTCAATCAAAATTCAACTAACTATAAGTGCATATAACCCATCAAATAGAAGCGAATTACAGTTTCAAAAAACCTACTATGGAACGGCGACTTTACGATGAATAGACCGGGCTTTATTTCACTACTAACGGTTATTCTCGTTGGCGCTGTAGCCTCATCGGTTGCCCTAATAATATTGTTTTCTGGAGTTACATCGTCTAAGACAAGTTTTTCAGTTACTCAATCAGCACAAGCAAAAGCTGCTGCCAATGCCTGCGCTGAATTGGCACTTGGGGTTATTCAAGCAAATATTACCACCCCAACACCTACTACCAACAGCTATACTATTGATATAAATACCAAAGCCCAGTGCGATTATTCAATTACTGGCGTTGCACCAAACTATTCAGTCAATAGTACCGGGACAGTCGATGCAACGGGTAAAAACATAAAAAAACGAGTTAGTGTTACTCTCAATCAAGTTGGACCAACCTTAAACATTGCTAGCTGGCAAGAAGTTCCGTAAACATTCGTATTGCAATTAAAGCATAAGTTTTTTACAATGAGTACAAGTAACTATTTAAGAAAGGATAAAATGAAACTAACCCCCGTAAAAAGATCAGGCTTTACGCTTATCGAAGTATTGCTCGTCGTAGCAATTATTGCGATACTTGCAGGTATTGTTATTCTGGCTGTTAACCCAGGTAAACAACTTGCAGATACTCGAAATGCCCAGAGAAAAAGTGATGTAAATACAATTATTAATGGTATTTACCAGTATTCTATCGACAATAATGGTAACTTACCTGCAAGTGTTACTGTAACTTCTCAAGAAGTATGTTCTACAGGAGCAGCCAGCTGTACTGGCTTAGCTGATATGACTGCTCTAACTACCAATGGTAAGTACCTGGTAGCAATACCAAAAGACCCTAGTGCTGGAACAGCAACAACTACCAAATACACTGTTATTAAAGATGTAAATGGCCGCGTGACTGTGTCTGCTCCATCTGCAGAGCAAGGTGCTACAATTACTGTCACCCGATAGTCTTTATTAGACTTTCTCATAAAAGAGACTCACTCGAGTCTCTTTTATCTTTATTAGTATATAGAGCAAAGAAATATAAAATGAGTATTGCAAAACAAGCATAAGTTTTTTACAATGAGTACAAGTAATAATTAATGAAAGGATAAAATGAAACTAACCCCCGTAAAAAGATCAGGCTTTACGCTTATCGAAGTATTGCTCGTCGTAGCAATTATTGCGATACTTGCAGGTATTGTTATTCTGGCTGTTAACCCAGGTAAACAACTTGCAGATACACGTAACTCGCAACGTAGAAGTGACGTAAATACAATTATTAATGGTATTTACCAATACTCTATTGATAACAATGGTAACTTGCCTGCTAGCGTTACTATCGTCTCAGGTGACATCTGTGTAACTGGTGCCAGCTGTACAGGTTTAGTTGACTTAGGTGTACTAAGTGCCAACGGCAAGTACCTTGTGGCTATTCCAAAAGACCCAAGTAGTGCAACAGCAACAGATACTAAGTATACTGTTGTGAAAGATGCAAACGGTCGTGTTACTGTTTCTGCCCCAGATGCAGAGCAAGGTGCTACAATTACCGTCACCCGTTAGTCTTTACTAGACTTTCTCAAAAGAGACCTGCTTTGGGTCTCTTTTGCTTTTAAGCATAAGTAGCATATAATTAGACTATGGCAGAACGATATTCAATCTCAAATAGAAAAAACAACCCAAACAATAAAGAATATGCAAAAGCAGCGAAAGCATCAGGTAAAAGTAATCTATACAGCTCATCGAGCCTTTCAGTTAATACCGTGCTTATTGCCAGCGCTGTCATACTCTTGATTACCAATATTACTACACTAACAATTACAACCGTTGTATTGCGCAATAAAATTAATCAACTAAACAATGAATTGAAAGACGTAAAAACCCAGCTTGATAAGTACAAGCAAAAGTTTGGCGATCTCAATGCTAATATCAATGCCCGTAATAAAGTCACTGCTCCCCAAACAGGCATAGTAGTACCAAGTACTACTCAAAGTGCCATTCAAAGTGCCCTAAATGCTTATTTAGCAAGTGGTGGAACAAATCAAGCTGCTTTGCAATCCGCTCTAGCCAATAGATTGAGCCCTAGTGTTATCTTTGCTATTGCCGGAAGTAGTGCTACTCAGCAGACCGTAGCGCAAGCAATTGCTTCACTTAATTACATTAAAGGCGCAAATGGCACCTGGAACTGGAATCTCACCCCAGAGCAATTAACCCCCTACCAGACTGGTCAATATGCACAATACTTTGGTGATAATTCCATTATTGGGCAATCATCAAATGGCTACATTGTAAGCCTTACTGTAGATGCCACAGGTAATGTGACTAATATTTTTGTCAGCTCATCTATAGAGGTAGTCTCTACTCCTCCAGGTAGTAGTGAATAAATTATAAACTAGCCTACCGTACTATTATTAATTTAGTCAATGCATAGAGAGCAATTGCTGCCCAAAAAATATTCAGTATAACTGACTGTTTGACTCCTTTAGCTACCGATAGAATGATTACTCCAATTGCACCACTTAAGTTTAAAAATATATACGGCAACGAATTAGAACTAATCAAACCAAAACTAAGAAGTGCATAAGCAGTAATAATCGCAATCATGCCGTACCAACCAACTATTTCAGAAAATAAGTTTGATTTATTTTTATTCTTGTACATTCTCTATTTCTATACCTCAACAATCTCTAGATTGGTAGTATCGATTGTCCCTTTATATAAAACGTGGGTTGCATAAACATAAATAAGCGGGTTTTTGTTTTTCTTTTTACAATCTCGATAATACAGTTTTGTTACATCGGGCAGATGAGAATTTTCTTTCAACAACTTAATACTAAATGGCTCAAAGTGTAAAATTGAATGTTTATTATCTGGATAATTATTAATTTCACTGGTCATAATTACCAACTTAGATTGATCTAGGTCATTTGGGTTAATCTTATAAGCCTTCCAATTCCACTTTTTCCAAACACCAGCTTCTTTTAATTCTTTCACAGTCTCGAATGGCTCTATAGGGGTAAGATGGATTACATCGTTCCATTTACCCAAGCCTGGCACGACGGTTTCTTGTACCTCACGACGCCAGTCATATTTTTTATTCTGAAACTCAAAGACCTCAGGCATTTTCTGTTTCATATTATTAAGCGGATATAGTATAGTACCAACTTGGTTTTTTGGAACTAGGTGATAGAGATACTGCATACTACATCTTCATTTCATCAAAAGCCCAGCTCAACACCTCAAGCATATCAGCATATTTAATGTTTTTGCTCGGGCTATACAGGTACAAAACATTATCTACCACTTCAATATTGATCTCAAATTCAAGCGCATAAATTCGCTCCATAAAGTTTGTAGCAAGCAATTCAAAACTTGTGGCCTTATCTTGGTTTACTGCCCAAACTGCAAATTTCTTATTAAACTCTACACTCTCGGTCTCTATCTTAGTGAGGCCCTTGAGTTTTGGTTTGAAATTATACCAACTCTTCTCTGTTACCAAAATATCATCATAACTCTTTGGTAATATCGCCTGAGCAACCGTTAGTGGCTGCATGCCAGCACCCGCCTTTGGCTCATAGCTATAAAACTCCACAATCTTATCTTTGTTAGCCTTACCCTTCTGACTATAGTACCCAATAACATGATTATTAATATCGGCAGTGCCAAAGCCAGCAGGGCCAAAAATAGCTCCGCGAGTAGGCATCATCAGCCAGCCAAAATCAGGGTCATAATAAAAATTATTATCAGCGGCAAACTGTACAATACCCGTATCAACCTTACTAGCCTCTGCAGTTGTCTGTGATATGTCACTTAAGACTAGGTTCTTACCCGTATGAGTAAAGGTCCACATCTCTGCAAAAGCGCTGCTATCTGTAAAGATTGCAGAGTTGCTTTGTGTATCCATAAGCTTGTCATCAGCTTTGGCTTGAAAAAATACCTGAATAGAGTCAGTAAGATTAGGGCCAATGTAGCTCCCTATTATCTGTACATTCTCCATAAGGTCTTGGCGCTTATAGTTTTGTAATACATTTAGCTCTAAAACCATTTTTCTATAAAAAGTGTCACTAGTAATAGTTTGCATCTTTTTTAGATCAAACTGCGCCCAAGACTGTTGAAAATCAATAAATACTTTTCTAGCTTGCTCATTGAGTTGTTTTTCTTCATCAGTACCATCTTTAATTGGGTCTTTGAAACCTGCTGGCACTGTAGCTAGTGACGCAGTGCCTTTTTTAGAAAAAATAATTATCAAAATAATAACTACTACAATTGGCAAGAAGAAAAAGAGCCAAAATGTCCACCCACCACCTGAACCACCAGATCCACCTGAACCCCCTGATCTTGATGAAGATGATGACCCAAAAGAACTAGATGAAGATGAATGTCCACCTCCACCGCCGCCAGAGCTAGACCCGCCACCCCCACCACGGGCTATGATGAAGTGAGTACCTGACTGCTGTAAGAGATTATTCATAGTCTTATTGTACAACTCTCCTATAATTAGCGCGATACTTTATTGAGATAGCTCTGATAATACAAAATCGGTAAGATTGCTACCAGTATTGATAGAGCGTATGAAAACAATGCAGTTGGATTATAATAATTACTCCCAAGAGTAATAGTAGTGGTGAGACTATACCCAGCCCCAATAATTAAACCAATTATAGCAGGGGCAAAGAATGCTAGCCATTTGTTTAATCTACCTTTGGTAGCGGCTCCCATACCTTTACAGAAGCGGTAAAACCACCAGATATTTATGATAGGTATAAAGAACCACAAGAAGAACGGTACTTTGTTTTCTCTTGAGTTTAGAATATTCATCTCAGTCTTAGTAACAAAAAACCAATATATTTGATACAAAGAAAACGTAATACAATTTAGTAAAAATATTGCGAATAACGAACGATGTTTAAGACGCATTAGCTTATCCTCTTATACTTTAGTAGCATACACCTAGATCACGCTTGCGCAAATACTGCTGATGATACTCTTCGGCATGCCAAAACGTCTGAGCAGGCACTACCTGTGTCACAATAGGGTCTTTAAACTTACCGGCCTTAGTAAGCTCAGCAATTTTAGCTTCAGCGGCTTTTTTCTGCTCATTATTATGGTAAAAAATCACACTTCTATAG